>CAZDAB010000181.1:0-6465 GCA_964502855.1 uncultured Desulfobacteraceae bacterium
TTCGCAGATTACTATCAGGTTTTGGACTTCCATTAAATCCCAAAAGCATTATATATTCTCCTTTCTTAATCTTTCTCTTGATAATCAAACATTGTAACTTAAGGATTTTTATAGGTGATTTCCATAAAAATTATTTTATCTTCTTTCCCTTTCCCGTCCGTGATAGGATTGATTTGCAAACAATTCTAATGAGTCAACGCCCAACTATTATTGATCTTTTGTCGAGTAGCAAGATGCAACCACGATGGGAGGCCGAGCTTGTCGCGCAATTCGATCAACGCGTCTCCTACTTCGTGCACATTCGAGAGGCGCGAGCCCACCACGTTCTGTCTGAGGTGGAGGAACAGATCCTGTACAACAGGATCCTTGCTCTGGAAATGCGAAATAAAATAGGCTGAAAGCCGATTCTGATCGTGGCTCAGTTTCTCACTGAATTGTGAGCATGACAGATCGGCCAGCCTCAAACGCCATGCTGTAACCAGGGGACGGGACTCGGCGGGAAGGCCCTGCACGATGTGAATGGTCCCTCGCTTAATATCCTTACGTATTTCATCATAGAACACATCGCTGATCGGAAGCATTCCAGTGTCAGCGAACAGGTTGTGAAGTATGTATGTGTTATCAACAGCATCTCTGATTTGCTTAACGAGGTCCTCTATTCCCGGGTTGAGGTTCGGGTGATTAGCGGGCCATGAGAGAAGCGGAAAGCGGTCATGAAACTGCATTCGGACATGGAGCAATTCATGTGCGATATCCACGAGTTCGTCAGCAGCGCTCTTGTAGCTGATTTCGACGTTCTGTGACCTGTCATCGAATTCCGTTCGGGCGCGTTCGGGCATTGCATCATCCTGGATTAATACGATCGGTACGACATTAGAAACATGGTTGTAGAGTTGTTTTGCGTAAGGAGTCTTGAAGTTGTAGGTCATTTTTATATTCCGGAATGGTTAATGTGAATTTATTTTTTTCGTGAACCTATAGCCGTAGGGTAAAAATTTTTGAGAAATTGAACAAGAAAATTTTCGGCACAAACTGTCAATCGACAACGAAAAGAAATATTCTAAATAACGAACCAATTTCATTACTAAAAAATAGGCCTTTCGAAAATTTTCATGAAATATTCGGCTTGGTCAAATCAACCAATACACGAATTTTCCCTTCAATACAATGAAATTCCAACATAGGTAATTAAATGTTATAGTATATAGATATGTTAGAGTCGCAATGCCAAACACAGCCCGTCTTTTTCCGGTGAGTGGAGTGGAAGATATGCGAAAAGGTTAACCGACCTCCATTCCGAAGATTTGGAAATCAGACGGTTAAAAGGATCCGCTTCTTTGAATCCCACGTTATCAGCGATCAGTAACCCGCCCTTTTTCAGCAGTCGGCGACAGTGCGGCAGAACTGCAGCATAGTGCTCTTTATCAATATCCAGGAAAACCAGGTCAAAATACTCGTCCATTTCAGATAGTTTCTCCTGAGAATCACCCACAACCATATCAATCTGCTGATCCAGTCCGGCTCTGTGAAAATTAATTTTGGCTCTGGCTGCCATATCCGGGTCATTATCGATGGTTACCAGTCTTCCCCGGGGGGACGCAAAAGCCCTGGCAAGAAAAATCGTTGAATAGCCGGTAGCAGTACCAAGTTCCAGTATTCGCCGGGCCTGAGTTACCCTTGCCAGAATATATAGCAGTTCACCGACAACGGGTCCGACAATGGGAATTTGCTCTCGCCGGGCTTCTTCCTCCAGTTCCATTAAAAGTTGGTCCCTTTTCGGTAGAAACCGTCCGAAGTATTCTTCCGGATTATCTATGAGATTGGACATACTTACTCCTTGGAGCTCAAGAAAAATAAGGTTACAATTTTGAGAATCGAGAAGCTCGGCTGGAAAGGCAACAAAACTTAAAGAATATCAAGCGCTCCATGAATCGGGTCCCTCACGGTTCTCCATAATTGTTAACGTACCGTTTAAATGTGAGCATCCTCTGTTCAAAAATTAAACAATTTGCCTGTTTAAATCTTTAACATATTAACAGTTGGATAACAACAAAAAAATTTAGACTCGAAGGTGAAGGCTTGGTAAAAAATCCTGTAAACAAGTTGGGTACATCCCAATATATTGTGTTAAAAGATCGATCATAGGGCTATATGGTAGTCAAAATATTTAGTTTTGACTTTTTTCGAGACCCACAAGCTTCAATTCCAAACTATTTTATCTGAAAACCCGCAACCGGTAACGAGAACACGATATCCAATCATAATTGGCATCATTATTGCTGTATTTTTTCCTAAAACTTTCATAAAAAATCATAAGAATCTTCCCGTTACAAAGGCGGAAAACAGTGGCGAATGACCCGGGAATAGTTACAAAAAAACATTACGGCATTATATAAAACGGGCAGGGCAGTTGGTGAGCGGTGCGGAATGTTCTGAGTTGAAATATGGCGATGCCTTAAAAGAGGATGCAGGCGCACCTTCCGCCTTGTCTTTAATGAAAGGAGGTGACAAAGACAGGCCACTATATTGCAGAAAAACATCGCTCATAATGATTTTATAAAACCTCAATTGAGCGAAAGTCGAGGGTGCCCCGGCTTCAAGGCGTCCAAGGTCGAAGCTGTAGTCATCTACCGCGAGCCTTGGCAACGAAGAAGATGGGGTGGCATCGGCTTTCCGAAGGGTAAACAAAATGATGAAATATACCTCTGATGATAACTCTTTTATACCTATTTTATCACAACTGATAGATAACAGGGAAAAAAGCCTGTATTTTTGATTCTTTTTATATTTGTCAGCTTTTTGTTTACGCTCAATTGAGGTAAAAGAAAGGAGGTGAGGTCATGAAGCATTTACTGTTTTTCTTGTCTTTAGGAGTTTTGATCGTTTCTTTCTCCTTGCCAGTGTCTGCCGGGGAAAATAATAACCCACTTACTCTTCTGAGTCCAATCGGGGGGGAGCAAATAGTAATCGGGTCGGTTTATAACGTGGAATATGTGTCTCCCGGCGTTGGTTGTGTTTGTATTGAAACTTCTTACGATGGGGGGTCTACCTGGAAGTGTAATTGTAAACGCAACAAAACAGATGGCCAAGTAGGCACCTTCAGATGGAATGTTCCCAATACAACATTCAAGAACTGCTGTATGCGAATTACTGATGTTTCCAATTCGGGCATATTTGACACTTCTGCTCCTTTTTCGATTTTAGGATTAGGAGATCTTAAAGCTGAACAGATTGTGGAGGAAGTCGATGAAAGCATGTATGAGTCTTCAGGAGGATAGGATTCATCTTAAAATCTTTTACATTAAGGATTTAATGGGAACATATAGGAAATTAAGGACATTATAATATGCGGGGTTAAGGGTTACCCCGCATGTTTTTTGGAAAAAACATTTTTTTTGTGCGTGTATTTAAGAATTCCAGGTTTCCGGTTCACCCAATCTTACAGCAATAAAGAACTGCTCAACCCCTATGATTTTTCTACTCTATCTCTTTTTTTCTTCCTCAGAGAAATATATGTCCGGAGAATGATAATCGACATAGGAATGCCGACAAAAGCAGCGTCGTCAATCTTTCCGGGTGAAAAGTCAGGCATAAAAAAATAGACCAGGCCTCCGAGAAGGAGGCTTCCACGAAGCGCCCTCCCGTATCCCACAAAGGTAAAGACTCTGAAGAAGGTCATGAAGAGAAAGGTCCAAAAGAGAAATACGGTGAAATCTGCTATATATTGGTATCGGACAGGAATCAAATCTGCTATGGATTTGAGTAAAGTTTCATAGAAAGAGGTTTCCTTTTTGGTGCGGATCTTTATGATTTCACCGATCGTCATTTTATCGTCAATGTAGGTCGCACTTGGAATTAAAAAATCAAGAGTAAAGGCGGATCCCTTTTTATGAAGAACATCATTGGTTTGACCGAATGGAAGCTGTAGGATATGCTTTACAAGCAGGAATCCGGCAATACATAAAAAGGCCAGGAGGAATAAAATTATACTCTGGGAGATCGACCTTTTCATGGGAGAATTGCGCCCCTTGTGAACATTGATTTAATCTTCATTAAGAGTAACATATTATATTGAACTCATTTTGTCCAATACTAAAGTCTTATCAAAAGAACTCCCCGTAATCTTAATTAATCGGCTTAAACCACAATCTATGGTAGTGTTACCCTAAAAAGGTTTTACGTGCGTCCGACAGGCATGACGCACTCGCTGAGCTTCCGGCAGGGAACCGGAAGTCATATGAAGTTTCAGAAAATGATGATAAAAGCCGGATTTAAGTCCCAAAAAGCTCATAGGGTTTGAATTAAGATGAACAGGTGGCAATGGATGGAGCCAAAAAGGTTCAATTTGAAATCTTCAATCCAAGACCTGTACTATCTGTTATAAAAGCAAGTTGTTATCGCCTGAAAATTGTTGTGATATCGTCAAAATGGGCAAATTCATTTGACAGAGTTTGCCCTTTTTGTTTTTATAATATACGCATAAAACAAGAATTGGCCTGGATTCGACGTACGGGTAAGAACCCGGTATCGAGTTTTATCTTTTCGATTCATCCGCTTTTATAAAGGGACTTCTTTTTTAATTTTTTAATAGAGGGGGTATTAATTATGAGAACGTCTTCTAAATATTTATTTATTTTTCCTATATCAATAATTTTATTTTTTTTGTTATCGTGCGCCACGGGTTATAATAAATATGCTGACAAGTACTATCAGGAAGGTCTCGTTTTTTATGAAAGAATGGAGTATGGTCGATCGATTGATAGTTTCACAAAGGTTTTGGAAGTAGCACCATATGGAAAAGATAATGATTTGGTTTATTATAACTTAGGGATGGCATTCTTTAAGCAACGCCAGTATGATAAATCAATATATCAGTTTACAAAAGCACTAGAATTAATCCCAGAGGAAGGTAATAACAGAAAATTTAAGGTGTTAGAGTGGCGAGCGAATGCATTTCAGCAAAAAGAAGATTATGATAATGCAATAAAAGATTACTCAGAAGCCATACAACTTATCCCAAAACACGAAAAGATTAAGGTCATTTATCATAATAGAGCATGGTCTTGGATTAACAAAGGAAATTATGATAATGCGATTGGGGATTTCAGCAGCGCTATATCAATCGATCCCGAATTTGATGCCTCGTATTATGGAAGAGCGTATGTATGGAATAAAAAAGCAGATTTACAGCGTGCAATAATAGATGCAAAAGAAGCGGTAAAATTAAGTCCGGGAAATAAGAAGTATGATGACTTATTATATGAAATCAAATCTTCTATGAACAAGAAATAAAATCCATTATAAGTGGATGAAAATCAGTTAAAAAATTGTGGCCATTTTGTGACCCCTTTAAAAAAAAACATGGTAAAAAGTCATAAAATAAGATAAAAGATGATTTATGTTTTTATTATATAATTGTATATGTTATTGTAAGATGGTGAATATCGGTAATGATTTCAGGCGGTCTACAAAACCGCTATTCACCGGTTCGAATCTGGTCGCCGCCTCCAGATAAAATCAAAGGTTTGCAAGTATTTTAAGAACTCGCAAGCCTTTTTATTTTTATCCCGTGAGACTTTTTTTCTATTTTACTGGGACCATGGATAGGTCAAAAACTCAAGTTTTCTAAAACCATTTTAACTTCAATAAGTTGTAGAAGTTACGAGACGTAAATTGTTGTACCCATGGCTGGCTCATAAATTAATAGAGGCCTAAGCTTCGGATAAATTACCAACGCCTAACTTGTATGATCAGCATAGCGATTTTGGTGCTGGAAAGTGATGTTAATCGGAAAAACTGCGGGGTATTACTATTATGGAAAACCTACTGGGTGAATTTTGGATGTTCAAAATTGCTTGTTTGGCAGGAGTGGCATATCTTATTTATATTTTCATTAAAGATCGTATGAAGAAATAACCTGTTTTTTTAAAAAAAGCATTTCGATGAAAGAATAAATCATGATCCGAATCAATGAAAATTATCTAAAACTTCGCTCTTCATATCTTTTTGTTGAAATCGCCAACCGTGTATCCGCATATCAGAAAGAGAACCCGGATGCCGGGATCATCCGTCTTGGAATCGGTGATGTAACGCTGCCGCTTCCGCCGGCATGCATTCAAGCGTTTCAAGAAGGTGTGAAAGAGATGGCTTCGGAGGCCACTTTCCGCGGCTACGGGCCTGAGCAGGGGTATGACTTTTTAAGGAAAAAGATCGCTTTCAACGATTATCAGTCCCGGGGGGCGGATATAACTCCGGATGAGATATTCGTAAGTGACGGCTCCAAATGCGATACCGCAAATATCCAGGAGCTGTTTGCCAAAGATATTAGCCTGGCGATTCCAGATCCGGTATATCCGGTTTATCTTGACACCAATGTGATGGCTGGACGAACCGGGGATTTTAATGACGGAAGATATGACAAAATTTTCTATTTGGAGAGTTTGCCCGAAAACGGGTTTGTTCCAC
>CAZDAB010000182.1:0-6417 GCA_964502855.1 uncultured Desulfobacteraceae bacterium
ATTACCGGTTGCTTGTCATGGCGCCGGCAAGTGTCCAGGAAGCCGTTGAGATGGTCATGATGGCATTTCCTCTGGCTGAAAAATATCGAAACCCTGTGATGATTTTAGGTGACGGTTTGATCGGACAGATGATGGAACCGGTTGAATTCCCGGAGCACCTCAGATCTGAACCGAGCAATAAGGATGACTGGGCGACAAACGGTATGGATACTCGCAAAAGCAATAAGCCAAATTTGGTCAAATCATTATTTTTGAATGCGGAACTGCTGGAAGAACATAATATACTCTTAAAGGCAAAGTATGATCGCATGAAACAAGAAGAGGTTCGATACGAATCTTATAACGTGGATACGGATTACCGGGCGCTTATCGTCAGCTTTGGTACCATGAGCAGAGTTTGCAGAACCGTTATTGAAAATTTAAAAGCCCAGGGTTTCGAGACGGCCATGATAAGACCCCAGACCCTTTTCCCCTTTCCCGAAGAGCCCATAAAGCAGGCGGCTTCAAAACAAAGCTGTAAGGTGGTCTTAAGTATCGAATTAAACATGGGGCAGATGGTTGAAGATGTGGAACGAAGTGTTCAAGGGAAATGTCCGGTTCACTGGTATGGGAAAGCCGGTGGTGACGTACCCACGCCGGAAGAAGTCATCGAGGTAATCAAATCTTTTTTTTAAAGTGTAATAATGTGAGATCTCAAGTCTTCATTTACCTAGTTTCCATCCATAAATGAGGATTTTTGTTCAAGATCAAGGCATGTGAAAAAAATAACCACAGGCATATGTTTAATATTCCGAGGATTATTTTTTGAACATAACGCTAAGATTGGGCAAAAAGACCATTTATGGATGGACACTAACTATTGCATGAGGAGCAGATATAATGGCAAAGACATTTAAAAAACCCGAAGCCCTTTCCGATCAGCCGACTCATTACTGCCCGGGTTGCACACACGGTATTATTCACCGCCTGATTGCTGAAGTAATCGATGAACTGGGGATCAGGGGCAGGACGGTCGGTATCGCACCGGTGGGGTGTGCGGTTTTGGCCTATAATTATTTTACCTTCGATTTTCAGGAGGCGGCCCATGGACGGGCGCCGGCAATGGCCACCGGAATAAAAAGGGTTCGGCCCGACCTGATCGTTTTTACCTATCAGGGTGACGGTGATCTGGCAAGTATCGGAATGGGAGAAATTATACATGCCGCCAACCGGGGAGAAAAGTTTACGACAATCTTTGTTAACAACACGGTATATGGCATGACCGGAGGCCAGATGGCGCCGACAACTTTGCAGGGCCAGCGAACCACGACCTCACCTGCGGGACGCAATGTTGAAGAGGTGGGCATGCCGGTCAAAATGGCCGAGCTCATATCTGCTTTAGAAACTCCTGCATATATTACGAGACAGACCGTGTTAAAGCCAAAGTACGTTGTCAGGGCCAAAAAAGCCATCAAAAAAGCCTTCCAGTATCAAGTGGACGGCCGATGTTTCAGCCTGGTGGAGATGGTAAGCACATGCCCGACCAACTGGGGTCTTACTCCGGTGGAGGCTATAAAGTGGGCCGAGGACAACATGCTTCCCTATTTTAAGCTGGGCGAATACAAAACACCCGATGAGGTTGAGGAGGACTGAATGCAACGTGAAGTGATGTTTGCCGGTTTTGGGGGTCAGGGCATTCTGTTAATAGGAAATATTTTAGCACATACTGCAATGGAAGAAGGTTACGAGGTGGCATGGATTCCTTCTTATGGCCCGGAGATGTGTGGTGGGACCGTATATTGTCTGGTGGTTATCAGTGACAGGCCCATAGGTTCTCCGATTATCAGGAATCCTATGCATCTGGTGGCCATGAATCATCCTTCTTTGGAAAAATTTGCACCCATGGTAAAGCCAAACGGTGTTGTAGTTATCAATAGTTCATTAATCCACATTGGCTCGGACCGCAATGATGTTGACGAACTTTTGGTACCGGCCAATGATATTGCAAAAGACCTGGGGAGCATAAAAGTGGCCAATATTGTGGCACTTGGCGCTTTTGTCGCTCGCAGCAAAATTGCCGACTTTGAATTAATAAAACATTGTGTTAAAGAACAATTTTCTTCAAAAGAAAAGCTTATACCGATAAATATGGCGGCTCTTGAAGAGGGCAAAAAAGTTGCTCAATTGAAGTGACTTTCAAAACCCGTAACCCGGATAAACCTGAAAAGAAAAATATTCTTTATTGCAAAAAACATGAAGTTATCTATTCCCGATTATATTTTATCAATAAAACCGTATACCCCCGGAAAACCCTTAGAAGAGCTTGAAAGGGAATATGGTATCGTTAATTCCATAAAACTCGCCTCTAATGAAAATCCTCTGGGTCCTTCTCCCATGGCGGTTAAGGCCATCAAAAACGCAATTGGAAAACTGAACCGGTATCCTGACGGAAGCGGACATGATTTTATTCAAAAAATTTCTGAACATCTGGGTGTATCCCCGAAGAACGTTGTTTTAGGAAACGGTTCTGATGAAATTATAGGTATGCTTGCCTGCGGATTGCTTCAGCCGGGTGATGAAGCCATTCTTCCGCATCCTTCCTTTCTAATGTATGAAATAACGGTTCGTAGCGCCGGTGCAACACCGGTATTTGTTCCCCTAAAGTCGCTTTCAATCGATCTGAAAGGAATAAAAGAAAGGATTACACCCAGAACCCGCATGGTTTTCCTGTGCAATCCCAATAATCCCACCGGAACGGTTGTTTTAAAAAAAGATTTTGAAAATTTCCTGAAAAAAATTCCACCGGAAGTGATTGTTGTGGTGGATGAAGCGTACATTGAATTTGTCCGTGATCAAAACTGTGCGAAAAGCATTGAATATCTTGATAACGTCAAACCGTTGGTTACGCTTCGAACCTTTTCCAAAGTTTATGGTCTGGCCGGGCTTCGTATCGGATATGGCATTATGCCGGATGAAATAGCAAATCTGTTGAACAGGATCAGAATGCCCTTCAATACCAATTCCCTGGCTCAGGCCGGTGCCTGTGCAGCGCTTGAAGACACGGTTTTTTTTGAAAAGGTTATAACACTCATCCATCAAGGTGTCGATTTTTTATATGATTCGCTGGACAGGCTGGGAGTAAAATATTTTCCAACACAGACGAATTTTATGCTGATAGATGTTTGCAAAGACGCTGATGAAATTTATGAAAAAATGCTTAGGCAGGGGGTTATTATAAGGTCTATGAAATCGTATGGTTATCCTAATTATATCAGAATAAATGCCGGACTTCATAAAGAGAATGTCCGGTTTATCAAGGCTCTTAAGAAGAGCTTAAAATGATATTAGATTTTTATTTTGAAACGTCTCATTATCACAATAGATGGTCCGTCAGGGGCGGGCAAGACAACGGTAAGCAGGATACTGGCGGATCGTCTGGGGTACAAATATGTTGATACCGGTGCTCTTTACAGAGGTGTGGCCCTGGAGGCGATATCAGCGGGCCTAAATCCCGATGACGATGCCGGTTTTATCAATGTCTTAAGCTCCCTGAAAATGAAGTTTGTGTACGGTGAAAAAGGATTGCGCCTGATATCAAATGATTCGGATATCACGGATAAAATCCGGACGCCTGAAATATCGATGTTTGCCTCGGCGGCTTCTGCAAGACCGGTGGTAAGAAATTTCCTTTTGGAATTGCAGAGAGAACTGGGCAGGGAGAAAGGCGTTGTGTTTGAGGGGCGTGACATGGGTACCGTAGTGTTCCCTGATGCGGATGTGAAGTTTTATCTGGATGCATCACACAAAACCCGGTCTCAAAGACGATACCAGGAATTAAAATCGGAAACCTCTCAAACATTACAGGACGTGGAAAAGGATATCAAACGCCGGGACAAAAATGACAGTGCCAGGGATTTAGCACCCTTAAAGCCCGCAAAAGATGCTGTTATAATAGATTCCACCCATCTTTCCGCCCAAGATGTTGTTGATCGGATGATGAATGTTATAGAAAATAAAATAATCATTGTTTTTTAATAATGACTCTGATATTAAAGTGGGTTATGCTATATTTTATTTATTATAGCTTAATAAATTGGACCAGGGGGTATTTTGTTTAATGGAAAATCTTGAAAAAAACGATTCAAGCTTAAACGCTTTGTCTGATGAATCTGTTGATAAGCAATCAGATGAAGCGGGTATTGAGGAAAAAGAAGTATTGAAAACCGATACGTCTGTTGAAGATGTATTGTCCGATGATGTACAAAATGAGAATGACGGTCCGGTGGAAATCCGCGAAACAGATGAGACACCGGTGGAAATCCGCGAAACAGATGAGACACCGGTGGAAGTTCGGGAAACAGATGACCGTTCAGAATCTGTTCAAAAATCGAGTGAAGAATCAGGGTTTGTTCGAGAACCGAGTGTCAGCCCGGAAAAAGGTCAAAAACCTGCCGACGACATGGAAAGTTTGATGGATATGTACGAAGAAAGCTTCAAGCGTTTTGCTGAAGGGGCGGTTGTTACCGGCCGGATAATTTCAGTTGATAAGGATCATGTGTTGGTTGACATCGGGTATAAATCAGAGGGACAGATACGCACTCAAGAATTCATGAATGAAGATGGAAATTTAAACGCCAATGTCGGTGATCCGGTTGATGTGATGGTAGAATGGTGGGACGACGAAGAAGAACGTGTCGTCCTTTCCAAAGAAAAGGCAGCCAAGGTCAAGGTATGGGAAGAGATTAAAAAAGCTTACGATGAAGAGAGAACGGTTGAGGGCGTTATTATAAATCGTGTCAAAGGCGGATTTTCCGTAGATATCGGTGTCCAGGCCTTTTTACCCGGTTCACAGGCAGATTTGCGTCCCATCCGCAAGCTTGATGAGATGGTTGGGAAAACATTTACTTTCAAGATCCTAAAATATAACCGAAAACGGAGCAATATCGTTTTATCAAGAAGGGCTATTCTTGAAGAGGAGCGCAGAGATAACCGAACTTCAACATTAGAATCTATCCACGAGGGTAAAATTGTTGACGGTGTCATAAAGAATATCACGGAGTATGGTGTATTTGTTGATCTTGGCGGTGTGGACGGTCTGCTCCATATTACAGATATTTCATGGGGACGAGTTAAACACCCCTCGGAACTCTTTTCAGTCGGTGATAAGATCACCGTAAAGGTCCTTAATCTTGACCTTGAAAAGGAAAGAGTTTCATTGGGCAAGAAACAACTTACCAAGGACCCATGGATAACTGCTTCAGAAAAGTATCCTGTCGGTTCCCGTGTTATTGGAAGGGTTGTCAGTCTGACAGATTATGGCGCATTTGTTGAATTGGAAGAAGGTATTGAAGGGCTCATTCACGTTTCTGAAATGTCGTGGACCCGAAAAATTCGTCATCCGTCCAAAGTGATTTCTGTGGGTGAGGAAGTTGAGGCTGTGGTGCTTGACATCAGGCCTGAGAACAGACGGATTTCTCTTGGCATGAAGCAGGTTGTTCCGAATCCGTGGGACATCATTAGTGAAAAATATCCTGTGGGTACAACTATTGAAGGAAAAATCAAGAACATCACCGACTTCGGTCTTTTTATCGGTATCGGTGAAGGAATCGACGGCCTTGTTCATATCTCCGATCTTTCCTGGACAAAACGAATAAAACATCCATCGGAGTTATACAAGAAAAATGATGTGATTCAGGCCATAGTTCTTGATATTGAGAAAGATCAAGAACGGTTTTCTCTCGGGGTAAAACAGCTGCAGACGGATCCATGGAAAACTGTGGACGAACGGTATGAAGTGGGGAAAGAAATAACCGGTACGGTGACGAACCTTACAGATTTCGGGGTGTTTGTGGAACTCGAAGAAGGTATAGAAGGACTTGTTCATGTGTCTGAAATCAGCAAGGAAAAGGTAAAAACCCCCGTCGGTAAATTTAACATCGGCGATGTCATCACCGCCAAAGTTATGAATATCAACAGCGTGGAAAGACGGATCGGCCTTTCTATCAAGCGGCTTGAAATTGAGGATGAGCAGAGCTTGCTGACCGAGTATGTCAATAACGCGGGACCCGCGACGTCAACCTTCGGAGAAATTTTACGTGAAAACCTTCAGGAAAAAATGAATGATGATAGTTAAATGTTTTTGAATTTCTTCAATTTATTGAAGTTAAATGGGTTTTAGGAAATTTGAGTTTTTGAGCTATACATGGAATAATGGAATGTTGGAATATCGGGGTAATGTTTTTTAAAGGAAGTTTCCTGTTTTTTTATGTTTTTGTCAGGTTCATTCTCCCAGTAAATTATTGCACTAGCATCCCAAAACCCATTATTCCAGTATTCCAGTATTCCAACAATCCAAATGTGAGCGAAGCGAACTAAGTACCAGATAACCATTGATCAATAGAAACCCATGTTTTCTCGCAGGCATCCATATCTTTTTTT
>CAZDAB010000183.1:0-6288 GCA_964502855.1 uncultured Desulfobacteraceae bacterium
CGAAAAATGCCGTCAACATGATTAATAGAGCTATTCGTTTCATTTTGTATCCTCCCTTAATTATAAATTCTAAGTTATCGAACGATCTGCTATTATTGCCAATAAAGGCTACAACGATACGCTTAAGGTCATATTTGGCTCCTTTCGTTTTGGTGTTGATGTTGTTGGGACATTTGGGATCGGGCCGCGCTGGCCAACTATAATAACAAAAAAAGAAGCCTAAAACGAGCCCTAAAATCATCTTAAACGACTCTTTTGGTCCCCAAAAGGACATTTTAAGCTAACCAGTAATTCAATAAAATCCTTAACCCTTTAATTTCGCACCTAAAATGGTATGTTTAAGACCAAAAAACGGCTATATTTAAATCTCTTTATACAAATATACAGATAGTTAGCGCGGCCCGGTCCCGACAACGCTGGGGTTCAAACCGGCCTTGTCAATTTAGATTATCAGAGTTAAATGTTTTGGCGTATGCGAATAATTCCGGCCGAATTACCGAAAATACTCCTTTCAATTTCTCGGCATACTGATTTATAGCGATCGAAACGATTTCCGCTTTTTGCAGGGGAGGCCAACCGGGGCAAATCTATTTTCGGAAGCTTGCCTTTATTGCATTTTGATGATATCTGTATAAAAGTTAGTGTTTATTCAGGTTGTTAGACTGGCAAGTAATCTGTAATCAGCCACTCCCCTCCTTTTCATCAAAACATCGCATCCAATACCACCACAATGTAATATATATCCATTTGAATTAATTAAAATATTATGTAAATAATGTAATAGATTTTTATGTAAATTACCCCACAATTACATAGTTTTTTATGTGATTAAGAATGGTTGTATTCCCCTTGTAATTGATTAACCGCTTGATATCTTTCACTTCCTCGTGATATCAAAATAACTATTTGATTTTGCATGATTTTTGCATATCCTAATTCGTAAATATAAGCATTATAAAAGAGGGAAAAATGTTAAAACAAATAGTGTGTGTCTTAATTATTTTAAGCTTTATTCCAGTAGGTTGTAGCTGGCAATCGGCACAAATCAATACATATTCAACTGTCATAAAAACTTGGAATGGTCACAATATAGATGATCTTATTGATAAGTGGGGATATCCTCAACAATCATATAGAGCATCCAATGGAAATAAAGTATATGTCTACTCTGAAGAAGCTATTTATACCACTCCAAAATGGACCACACCAATTAGTAATTTCAGGGTATATGGTGGAACAACGAGTAGCCTTTACTGCACTACATATTTCGAGACAGATAATAATAAAAATATTGTCAAAGGCAGTTATGATGGGAACGCCTGTGAAACCATTAAATAATTAATTGTCAAAGGGCTATCCTCTGTCAGTCATTTTGGCAAGGGTTTTTATTTGTTTACTGCAAGTGTCTTATCGTATCTGTTTGTGTTCTTATAATTTTGTGTAACATGATTTCTCATTATGATGTCATGTTTAGGGCTGTCCAGAATAACCGAGGAACTCCCTTTTTTTTGGACAGCCCGTTTTTTTTAACTGCCTTTTTTGCATTTTTGTAAAAAATACGATATATGCAATTTAAATTGAGATTCTTTTACCGGTGTTTTTGGCAAGATCACAAAGGTTTTCACAAGCCGGATTTTCGTGAGGTAGTCTCAATATATCTGAAAAACTAATATAATTGACAAACCGCAATAAATTGTAGTTCACTACCTTTCCTGGAAAACAACAGTATCTACCGAAGAAGTTCGCTGAGGATCTTGCGAAGCGTGAGATCGAGACCGTTGAGGTGCCCTAAAATAACATCTACCAGACCTTCGGCAGCGGTATTCACTGTCCGACCCATTCGGTCTGGCGGGAGTCTTAAATGAGAAAGAAAAGCCGCATCCCCGGATAAGGTAGCCGGGGACCGGAGACAAATGAACAGCAAGGCAAGCGGGGGCCGAACCGGCAGTGTTTCCGGCCCCGCACCAATCATTCATATACAGGAATAGGAGAACATTATCATGAGCAAGGAGAAAACCATAACGAACGAGGTGGGACAGCGTCCCCTTCCAAATAACCTGAGCGGGCTCGAGGAACTCGCCCTGGACATGCGGTGGACCGGCAGCCAGACGATGAGCCAGGTCTGGCGCCACCTGGATGAGGACGCCTGGAGGCACACGCGGAATCCCTGGATGATCCTTCTCCACGCCCACCAGGACCGCATCGACAAGCTGTCGAAGGACAAGGACTTCGTCAAAAGCATTGAGAAGTGGTCGGAATGGCGTACCCGCTACATGGAGGAGCCCCGCTGGTACGAGAAGAAGCATGGGGACTCCAAGCTCCAGCGGATCGCCTACTTTAGCATGGAATTCGGCCTGAGCGAGGCGCTGCCCATCTACTCCGGAGGTCTGGGCATCCTGGCCGGCGACCACCTGAAGAGCGCCAGCGACGTCGGCGTGCCCCTGGTGGGGATCGGCCTGCTCTACCAGCAGGGCTACTTCCGGCAGGTGCTGAGCCCCGACGGCCGGCAACTTGAGGCCCTGCCCTACAACGACCCGGGGATCATGCCGGTAATGCCGGCTAAGGGCCCCGACGGACGCCGGCCCCGCGTGCGCCTTCAGCTCCCGGGACGGACTCTGTTCCTCCGGGTCTGGGAGGTCACGGTTGGCCGGGTAAAGCTCTACCTGCTCGACAGCAACGACCCCATGAACCGTCCCTGGGACCGCGGCATCACCGCCAACCTTTACGCGGCCGGCCCCGAGAAGCGGCTGCTCCAGGAACTCGTTCTGGGCGTGGGCGGCTGGCGGCTCCTGAATCTCCTGGAGATCGACGTGGACATCTGCCACCTTAACGAAGGCCACGCTGCCTTCGCCGTACTGGCGAGGGCAGCAGACTTTGCGAAGGAAAACGGCCTCTCCTTCGACGTTGCGCTCCGGGCCACCCGCGCCGGCAATGTCTTCACCACGCACACCCCGGTGGAGGCGGCCTTCGACCGGTTCGATCCCGGCATGCTGGAGTTCTTCACCCGGCCGCTTCTGGCGGAGTTGGGGCTCTCGCTGGACCGCATCCTGGCCCTCGGTCGGGTGCACCACCCCCACGACCCGTCCGAGCTCTTCAACATGGCATACCTGGCCATGCGCGGCTGCAGCCGGATCAATGGCGTGGCCCGTCTCCACGGCGCGGTCAGCCGCCGGCTCTTCGGTCAGCTCTACCCCGGACGTTCTCTGGCGGAGACGCCGGTGAGCCACATCACTAACGGCATCCACGTCCCCACTTGGGATTCCGACGCGGCGAACGAGCTCTTCGGCACGATCACCGGGGGCCGCCGCTGGACCGAGAACCTCGAGAAGGCCGTCAAGAAGCTTGACGGCGTCAGCGATGCGGAGCTCTGGGACTTCCGGGCGAAGGCGCGCAACGCCCTGGTGGAGTATGTACGACGCCGCATGGTGCGCCAGCTGGAGGTCCGGGCGGCCTCGGACAAAGCCGTCGAGCGGGCCCGCTACGTGCTTGACCCGAACGCCCTGACTCTCGGCTTCGCCCGAAGATTCACTGGCTACAAGCGCCCGACCCTGCTCCTCCGCGACTCGGAGCGACTGGCGCGGATCCTGAAGGACCACCACCGGCCGGTCCAGCTCGTCGTCGCCGGGAAAGCCCACCCCAACGACGGCTGGGGGAAGAACATGGTCCAGGCGGTAGCCAACTTCTCCGCCCGAGACGACCTCCGGGACCGGGTGGTGTTCCTCGAGGACTACGACATGACGCTGAGCGCCAAGATGACCGGCGGCGTGGACGTGTGGATCAACGCCCCGCGCCGTCCGAACGAGGCCTGCGGCACCAGCGGCATGAAGACCATCGTCAACGGCGGCCTGAACCTCTCCATTCTGGACGGCTGGTGGGACGAGGCCTACGCCTCCGACCTGGGCTACATGTTCGGCGACGGCGTGGACTCCATCGGTGAGGAGCGGGATGGGATCGAGGCGGACCAGCTCTACTGCATGATCGAGAACGTCCTCGTTCCGGAGTTCTACAACCGCAACGCAGAGGGGGTGCCCGAAGCCTGGATCAGCAAGGTCCGGCAGAGTATGAAGCGGCTGACGGTCCAGTTCAGCTCGGACCGGATGATCCAGGACTACGTAGAGAAGGCCTACCTGCCAGCGGCCGAGGAGTACCGGGATCGCACCAGGAAGGAGTGCAAGCTGGCCAAGGAGCTGGAGGACTGGCGTCAGGCCGTCCGCCTGAACTGGCGCGGGATGCGCTTCGTTAACGTCAACGTGTCGGAGAGCAACGGGAGCTACGACTTCGCCGTCCAGGTCTACCTGGGCGACGTGAAGCCCGGCCTGGTCCGCGTGGAGCTCTACGCCGATCCGCGGGAAGGGGACGGAGACCCGGCGATCATCGAGCTTGAGCACAAGGGGACCATTCCCGGCACCCACAACGGCCATCTCTATGGCGGCTCCGCCCCGGCGGACCGGCCGGCGGAGTACTACACACCTCGGATTCGACCCTGGCACCCGGAGGCGATCCTGCCCCTGGAGGCCTCGGAGGTGTACTGGAAGCAGTGAGGCTCTTGGTTCTCAACGCGGGCTCCTCGACCGTGAAGTTCGCAGTCGTGGAGACTGAGGCAGGCGAAGCGCTTGGACGGGACTTCCCTTACCCCGAAGACGAAAAGACCGGCAAAAATGATTTAAATCTTCAGTACTCTGTTTCTAACGTCGATTTAAAATTGCATACTTCGCTTGTATTGCTTCGAAAATAAGAAAGCGTGGATTGATACTTAAAGTCCACGCTTTTCTGTATGTAATGATTATACAATATATTGGGGTTGAGGATTCAGATCACAAAACTGTCATATCTCCAACCGAGCTGTAAGAAACCCTGATTTCATCTAACTGCAATGGAGTACAACTACCTAAATTTGTTATATATCAAAATAGTATCACAACCTATTGAGAATAAATAACATTTCATGTGATGGATAGCACGGGTTTTTACAAGCCAAATTTTATTGGGTCCATCGCCCATTTCCGACTATTTTTATCTATTAAAATTATATGTTATAAAAGAATTAGAAACCTCTTGGGATATAAAAATCCTTGTGGGTTTTTTTTGCGTGATGGATAGTCTAAAATTTAGAAAAACAATTAAATAAGATAGAGATAATTCATTTCGACGGTGGAAATCATTCCGGCACCTCCTGAAATTGCGGGATAATTCCACCAACCGAGGATTCGTAGATCCTATACTCAGTTGTTTCGCCCAATAAATCATCGACCTGTTTTTGAAGTGCCATGCGTTGTTCACTTTGCAGCCAGCGGTTCCAGTCTTCAAGGGTGTTCCAGGTGCTGATAACCAGGTATTCACCGGGACAGTCCCGGCTGCGAAATGTCTTGCCGGTAATATAACCAGGTTGGATTGCGGCCAGAGATCGGAGTTTTACGATTATTGGAGCCAGCTTGGCTGCTTTTTCCTTGTCGCTAAATGTGCGTTGGATTATAACCGAAATTGACATAATGCCCTCCTTTTATAATAATTCAGAATGTCATCTAATTATAACTCAATTTTTCCACAAAAGGTATATTTATTCTTGTTTATAAGGATGAGCTTTTCCTGATTTGCCTTTTTGATTTTTTTCGAATTTTACGATATATGCAATCTAAGGTGATCAACCTTGGGTTGCTCTTATGGCAAGATATGTCATGGTCGATTTCGATTAGAAATCTTGAATTTTCGGAGATTGAAAGTTCCAATACGTAATCTTTTATTAAATTCACTTCGCCTATCTATTTTTCTGGCCCACAACTCCCATAATGTAATATTCAAATATTTGAATTATTTAAAAATATTATGAAAACAATGTAATAAATTTTATGTAATCTACCCCACAATTACATAGTTTTTTGATAAATTATCTCACATGTTTTTACCCGAAAATTTATATAACCAATTGTTCTCCATATGAATATGTTACAACCCATTAATTTTGTATGATTTTTGCATATCTCTGAAGTAATAATTTCGAAAATTAATCCGATTCTGATGTTTAGCTTTTCCGATTTTGGCGGATACAGAAATGAAGGAAATCCTTAAATACTGCCTACCTCGCCCCAAATGGGGCGATTTAATCCGAGGTTAAATTACAACCGGCCTTGCCTTCGGTATAAGAATTTTGATTGTCACCGCAAAAAATGGGCTTCCATATGTTGAGGTTTGTATGAGTTCCATACATAATCATAATTTTTCAATCTACTGTCATGTCACACTTGAAATGTCGTAAAATGTATAATATTATTCCTTCATAATCAACCTCTA
>CAZDAB010000184.1:0-6283 GCA_964502855.1 uncultured Desulfobacteraceae bacterium
GCAGGATTTCAAACACTCTGAAATCCTTGTCTGTGATGCAGTGGATCCAAACATGACCTTCGTCATCCCTCTGGCGTCCGGCGTGGTGGAGCGCCGGGGCGGAATGCTGATTCACGGGGCCATTATCGCCAGAGAATACGGATTGCCGTGTGTCACGGGCATACCGGATGCAATTTCTTTGATTCATACCGGTGATGAGATTACGGTGGATGGGTATCTGGGAATCGTTACCATTTTACAAAAAAACCTGTGAAAAACGTCCCCTTTTGCCCAATCCCATCGTCAGACAAAAATTTTAGTCCTCGAAATACTTAATGTATGTCTGTGGCTAAAATTTTCGTCTTCCTTGATCTTGAACAAAATTGGACATTTTTCAAAGGTCTTTTATAGACACAAAATGTGACTGGATCAAGCCTTCCAAAAGTAAAAATGAGTTTATCTTAATACGGATAAGTTCTGCTTCCGGATGGTGTATGAAATCTTTCATATGAGAAAAAGATTCCAGCATTCTGTCTCGAATTTTTTGTTTTTTGTTCTCATCGAGAAGGGGAATAAAAACACCATCAATGGTCAACGCCTGAGCGTTGGATCTGGGTTGCGTTTCGCGGGTATCGATCAACAGACTGACCCAAGGGTTTTTTTGAAGATTATTAAATTTGGTTGTATTTTTGTGTGTCACCATATAAATTTCTTCACCGGTGGCATCGGAGATATAGGCCATGAGTGAACAATACGGCTTGTGATCCGAAACCGTAGCCAGAACACAAATATTCTTTTCTCTGACAAGTTCTTTCATTTTTTCAAGCATCATGAAATGCCCTTTGATTAAATTGTTCGCTGAAATTCTCCTTTGGAGTATAAACATTTTTAAGGTGAAAGTAAAAGCGAAAGTTCAAAAGCGTTTCTGTCTATTGAAGCAGGAAATGACTGTATAAAAAACCGATGGATAATCATCAAGAATCATGAGGTAAGCCATGGACGAAAAAATAAAGCTTGGCATCAGCGCGTGTTTAATGGGCGAACCGGTCCGCTGGAACGGCGGACATGCAAGGGACCGATACCTGACCGATATATTGGGGCATTATATGGAATACGTGCCGGTATGTCCGGAGGTGGAGTGCGGGATGGGTGTTCCCCGGGAAACCCTGCGTCTTGTGGGGGATCCGGACAATCCCAATCTGGTTACCTCAAAAACAAATATCGACCATACCCGACGAATGACCGAATGGGCGAGAGAAAAGGTTAAGACACTGGAAAAAGAAAACCTATGCGGATTTGTTTTCAAAAAAAACTCTCCAAGCAGCGGCCTGTTTAGAGTTGCGGTTAAAACTTCCAAAGGAATGCCCCAAAAAAAAGGTCAGGGCATATTTGCCCGTGTGTTTACGGAGCACTTTCCTTTGGTTCCGGTGGAAGAAGAAGGCCGGCTGCATGATTCCAAACTCAGGGAGACCTTTATCGAACAGATTTTTACCTTGATGCGTTGGAGAAAAACACTTTCCAGAAAAAAAAGCATGGGAAGCCTGGTCGATTTTCATACCCGGCACAAGCTGCTCATTATGTCGCATAGCCCCAGCCATTCGCAAATGATGGGTAAGCTGGTTGCCGAAGGCAAAGCCCTTACCGTGAAAGATTTGTTTACGCAGTACGAGACCCTGTTGATAGCGGCTTTAAGACTAAAAACCACCCTGAAGAAAAATATCAATGTGTTGCAACACATCATGGGGTACTTTAAAAAACAGCTGTCTCCGGACGAGAAGCAGGAGGTGCTTGAAATCATCCAGCGGTACAGACAGGAATATGTTCCCTTGATCGTACCGGTGACCCTGCTTAACCATTATGTAAGAAAATACAAACAGCCGTACTTGGCGCAACAGGTCTATTTAAACCCGCATCCTATTGCGCTGAAGTTACGCAATCATGTATAACCTGAATGTCGCATGTTTAAAAAAATATGATCCATTATCCCAACATCCAGGATACTCGCATTCGGCAATTAAACGATTTGAATATCCGTTTGGATGCCGATTATGTGTTGTACTGGATGCAGCAGTCCCAGCGGGCCGAGTACAATCATGCACTGGAATATGCGGTGTTGCAGGCCAACCACCTCGGCATCGGCGTTGTGGTGGCATTCGGCCTCACGGACGATTACCCGGAAGCAAATTTACGCCACTATACGTTTATGCTGGAAGGTTTGACGGAAACCCAAGCTTTGCTTGAAAAACGCGGCATCCATATGGCGGTTCACCGAGGATCGCCGCCGGACGTGGCGTTGGAATTGGGGCAACATGCCGCGATGATCGTCTGCGATCGCGGTTATCTCAACCATCAAAGATTATGGCGGGATCAAGTTGCCCGAAAGTCTGCTTGCCCTGTCGTTCAGGTGGAATCCGATGTGATCGTTCCTCTGGAGACGGTCTCTTTGAAAGCCGAATATGCCGCCCGAACCATTCGGCCCAAGATACAAAAGCATCTTGATGATTATCTGATCGAACTGAAGCCGGTTAAGGTTCAACATTCCACCGTGAATATTTCCCTTGATGGTCTTGAATTGAAACGGCCGGCGGATATTTTAGCATTGTTAAACATCGATCGCAGCGTTCCTGCCGTGACCCGCTTTTTTAAAGGGGGAACTTCCCAGGCCAAAAAAATCTTCGGCAATTTTATCCGGTCGCAATTGAAAAACTACGAAAAAAATCACAACCAGCCTCAGACTGACGACATCTCGCATATGAGCATGTATTTGCATTTCGGTCAGATCTCTCCACTCTATCTGGCGCTGAGGATCAACAAAGCGGATCATCGTCTAAATTCGGCCAAGGCGGCGTTTTTGGAAGAATTAATCGTGCGGCGGGAACTGGCCGCCAACTTCGTTTACTACAATCGGGACTATAATAATTTCGATTGCCTTCCGGAATGGGCGCGACAGACGCTAAACGATCACCGAAAGGACCGCCGGCCTTATACCTACACCCGCAGACAATTGGAAGACGCCAAGACCCACGATCCCTATTGGAATGCCGCCATGCAGGAAATGAAATATACCGGATTCATGCACAACTACATGCGCATGTATTGGGGCAAAAAAATATTGGAATGGTCATCCTTGCCGGAATTGGCATTTCATAACACTTTGGCCATCAATAACAAGTATTTTCTGGACGGCCGGGATCCGAATTCCTATGCCGGAGTGGCTTGGGTTTTCGGCATCCACGATCGCGCCTGGCCCCAACGGCCGGTTTACGGTAAAGTTCGTTGTATGATGGCCTCGGGACTGGAACGCAAATGCAATATCCGTGCATATGTGGACAAGGTCGAGGCGTATATCCGAAAATCAAACGGTGTTTAGAAACCATAATTCCTTCAGACTCGGCTCCGGCTAAAGAATATAAGGTATCTGATCATCTGTGAGACCTTTGCAAAACGACCCATATCACTAAAAAAAATCTTTCAGCCTGCGCCTTCAAAGGCTTTTTGGCAATATTAGGATGAGACATTTGACCCATTATTTCTTAAATTGCCTGAATACGGTGATAGGTTTATCCTCTTATTAGAACCCCACTTATCTCTATTTGCATTTTAAGATCGCGTTCTTATTTTGCAAATAAGACATTATCTATAAAAAAACGGTTTGATATTAACACCGAGAACTAATTTCCAATGGATGATTCAAACCATACACGAGAAAGGTCGTTATAATGAATGATTACAACAAAAATATCGTAGCGGATATTCGTTTTCAGATGAGATGGGGCGGCGTGGATGCGATCCATACAGAGGAATATGAAGCCTTTCATGTTAATTTTTGGAGAGATTGTTTGCCCAAAGGATTATACGACAAATTGGGAAGTAAATCCGTGGGCCAAACGGTCCGGGTCGACTTTAGCCCGGGATCCATTGTCCCCAAATATGATCTTAAAAAAACATTTGAAATCAAAAAGATGCAATTTAATCGCCGGTTTGCTCCGAATAAAGAAATCCAACCCCGTATGGGCCGGTTCTATCCCAAAGGACTTCTAAATGGTGTGGCCGGGGTTTTTCCTCAAAATCTTCAGCCCTTTCGCTGCGTCGGCATTGAGAATGGCACGTTGAAAATCGATTTTAACCACCCCCTGGCAAACAAACAAATTCAACTCAAAGCATTGGTAAAAGGGGTCAGAATCAAATCTGTGGAACGGGGTGGCAGATGTAATGACTGGATGGAGATTATGGCCGACGGGCCGGGTATGCAGTCCCGATGGGAAGGGCAACCCACGGATTTTTTATCGGAAGATCCGTTTCAACGAGAAGATGACGGGACGGACCTTGCGTTTTACAAAAAACCGAGGCTTGTTCAGCATATCGATGATCGGGCTATTGAAGTTGTAAAAGATCTTTACGGTCGATTTGTTCATGACGGAATGCGAGTGCTGGATTTGATGAGCAGTTGGAAATCTCATCTGCCCCAAGGGTTACGCTTGGAACAGCTTTCAGGGTTAGGTTTGAATGAAAAAGAGCTGGCAAAAAATAAAGATTTGAGTGACTGGGTTGTTCATGATCTGAATGAAAATCCCATATTGCCCTATGAAGCCTTATCTTATGATGCGGTTGTGTGTACGGTTTCCATAGAGTATCTGATCGACCCTGAAACGGTGTTCAAGGAAATCGGTCGCATTTCGAGGCCGGGAGGTATTTTTATCGTAACATTTTCCAATCGATGGTTCCCTGAAAAAGTGATCCATATCTGGAAGGAGCTTCATGAATTCGAGCGTATGGGATTGGTCATGGAATATTTTCAGAGAAGCAACATGTTCACAGACTTAGAAACCTATTCCATCAGAGGTTTGCCAAGACCCACGGATGATAAATATTTTCCGGAAATAATGGATTCAGATCCCATTTATGCCGTGTGGGGTTATAGAAAATAATAAAAATATGAATCACACTGTTTCGTGAATCAAAAAACGGGAAGCGGGTTAACCCCTGCTTCCCGATATAACAGTTGTTATAAAAAGCAGTTTGCGGTATTCTAATAGACACCCTAAATTTTTGCGATGTTATCTTTGAGCTGGGCAATTTCCAGACCTAAACTCACACACTGCTTTCCTTCCATGCACAATTCGGCGTCTTGGTCTTCCAGAAAGTGTTTTAACTGGATCCGATCCTTTTTTAGATTTACCGTCCATGATTTTTGCTCTTCATCATAATCCACGTCAACATCGATGCCACATTCACCGATGTCCGGGTACAATCCCCTAATTTTTTCACACAATTCTTTTTTATCGTACATGATCGCACACTCCTTTTTTTTCATGATTATAAGGCCTTCCTTTTATCTTAATTTTCCGTTATTATTTTATTGTAAGACAGTTATAGAATAAGTCAAATCCATATGTTTCGACTGGACTGTCTATAATGGGAAGGTGCTGAATACTTCAGGTTTCAAGCCCCCGCACGTACTATCACAAGAAAATTAATCATAGAACATCTAAAAAGGGAATTGCCATCTGACTCTTAATCAGTAGGTTATAGGTTTGATTCCTATAGGGCCAACCACTTTATCATAAATAATTTCAGATGGTTCAGGATCGATCTTCTTTTAGGCAGTGTCAATATTTTGTCGGTAAATCTTGACGGTCTCATAAAAAGTCCAACTTCTGCGTTGTGCTGCATTTCGCAATCATTCAACGTACGGTAAGTATGCCTCATGATTACAAAATTTGCACGCCTTGAATTTGAACTTTTTACGAAACCGTCTAAATCTAACTCTTTACGAGTTCATCAATCTCGGCAAATCAACACTTTTACAGTCAAATGGCTGCCAAATAATTTCTATAAAAGAAGCAAATCCCAGTTAGTTATTTCATTATGCCATATTTTTTAAAATTGGTTTTTATATACGCCCAATGCAATATTAAATGAACAAATGTGATGATGATGAAAAACAACGCCGTCCATTCGTGCACTTCCCGAAGAAAATGCCTGAAGGAAATCAACATGCTCCCTTTGGCTTGATATCCTTGGGGAAGTACCAGCCAGTTCAACAACCCTGTAACGGTTAATACTAAAAAGAGAATAAAGGATATGATGTTAACGAACCAAAGCTTAGCTGCTTTACTGTTTGCCATTAGAAAACCTCAATAACATCAAATTGTTTGTAAATTTTAATTTTGCCAGCCTGCGAATCATGCTTGCTATAGTCATCCATTTTAGTTAACCAGATTTTACCACTAACCACAAGTTTCAATTTTAATCAGGGTTCACGAAAAAATAAATTTACAATTTTGGGAGTTGAGGCGCCCGG
>CAZDAB010000185.1:0-6278 GCA_964502855.1 uncultured Desulfobacteraceae bacterium
TCGTTTCTTCCAGTGATGCCATAAGATTATGATAAAGTACCGGGTTTTCACGTACCGCATAAACACCCGCTTTGTCCAGAGGCCGATCTTTAAAATAAATACAGTCACCGCCTCCAAAAATTTCCGGATACTTTGTATTCTGCAGGTATCTATTGACAAGCAAACCGCCATCCGGGCCGGTTGGCAGACCGGATTTCTCAAATATCGGCGACGGCTTAACACCAACAGCCAAAAATATTAAGTCGGTTTTAAAACTTTTTCCTGATTCCAGTGTAATATGGCCGGTTTTGATCTCTTTAACATAACCGGGTTCCAGAATTTCAATGTTTCGTTTTGTGAGCGATGCCATAACCTTTGTCCTGACATTATCCGGAAAGCGTGACATGAAAGTTTTCCCTGCAAAAATTCGAATTTCGGGCTTTATTTTGCCAAAATCCCGGGTGAGCCCCCAGACGTTTCCTGCTATTTCAGCAGCAGAAGGACCGCCTCCGATGATGCTGATAGTGATTTTCTTCTGTGACACAAGCTCCAGGATTCGCGCCTGGGCATCTATGAGCCTTTCGATGGGCTTTACGGAATAAATATCTTTGCCATCATTTTTAACCGTTGTTCCGGGTACATAACTGCCGGTATTAAATGAAAGAACATCGTAAGAAAAACTTGCACCGGATTCCAGGAATACGGTCTTCTTCTCCGGATCCACCCGAACAACCGTTCCCGAAACAAAAGTGCCACCCTGTTTTTCCACCATATGTCTTGTGGCGAAACGGATGTCGTCAGGTGTATATATTTTACCCAGCATTCCCGGTCCCATACCCGAGTAATAATGATACGGCGAAGGGCCGATCACTGTAATATGGTGGCCTTTTTCAATAAAGGTATATAGATTTGCAAGTGTCACCATATGCGCATGACCACCACCAACAAGAATGAGATGTTTTCCCATGGTCCACTACCCCTGTCATGACTACCGGCTTACATAATAATCATACTCAAAAGTTTAAAACCAAAATGGTAACCGCTTGAAGTATAAGTTACCGTTATGATGAAACAGGTGCAAGTCTATTTTGTTCGTAATATAAGTAGTGTCCATCCATAAATGGTCTTTTTGCCCAATCTCTGCGTTATGCTCAAAAAATAATCCTCAAAATATCAACTATATGCCTGCGGTTATTTTTTTCGCATGCCTTGATCTTGAACAAAAATCCTCATTTATGGATGGACACTAAGGAATTGTTTCCGTGTCATCCTATTTTTGGCATAAAGTTTGCTTATTAAATAAAATTATAATTGTGAAAATTTCCCAATGGGAGGTCGGTTGGGATATGTCTTTAATTTTTGAACCCATAACCTTGGATAAACAAGAAGAATATTCAAAACATTTTGCTTTGTGTTCACAAAAGGCTTCCGACTACAGTTTTGTGAACCTGTGGGGGTGGGCTGAGGAGTACGGACTTAACTGGGCATGGTCGGATAAGCTTGTCTGGATAAAGCAGACCGTTCCGAAACAAGTGTACTGGGCTCCTTTGGGCTTATGGGAGAGCTTTGACTGGAAGACGTGTTTTTTTGAATATTTCAGCAGCCAAACCCTATTCGAACGCATGCCTGAGAACCTGATCCGACTGTGGAAAGACAGCTTTAACCATCTTATTTCTTTTGAAGAATCAAGAGGTCACTGGGATTATCTTTACTCTGTGACGGAACTCATAGAACTCAAAGGCAAAGGCTTTCATAACAAAAAGAATCTTTTGAATCAGTTCAGGAAAAAATATGATTTTGAATATGTTCCTTTTGGGACAGATATGATCCATCAGGCGATGGAGATGCAGGAGGACTGGTGTACTTGGCGAGACTGTGAGTCTTCTGATGTGCTATCTGCTGAAAACCGGACGATTTCAAGGATTTTAAACAAATGGGAAAAGATGCAAGGCCTTACGGGCGGTGCTATCATCGTAAATCAAACAATGGCCGGTTATACAATAGCAGAAAGCTTTACAGATGATACACTTGTGATTCATTTTGAAAAAGGAAACCCTGACTATAAAGGAATTTATCAGGCTATCAATCAGATGTTCCTTGAGCATTCGAGAAATAAATTCGAATTTGTAAACCGCGAACAGGACCTTGATATCGAAGGTCTTCGCAAGGCAAAATTATCATATAATCCAGTGGACTTTGTCAAAAAATATCGGGTTATCCTCAATAGATTATAAAAGGATTATTCATTTTTTCCCTTAGGGTTTGAATCAATTTTAAAATGGTAAGGATATTTTAACATGAAAATAGTAGTGGATCCGAAAAAATGTCGTGCCGCAGGAGAGTGTGTGCTGATCTGTCCCCAGAATGCCATCTTCATAAACGACGGCCTGGCTACCATTGATGAGAATAAGTGCGACCTGGATGGAATTTGCATCCCAGCCTGTCCACATGAAGCCATCGGTTATACTGAAGAGGAATGACATCATGATGATTGAAGAGGCAATCAAAACGGCAATTGAGTATGAAACACGAATACGTGATATCTACCGTGATGCGGCCAAAAAGGTTTCAGATCCGGTAGGAAAAAAATTTTTTAAAATGCTGGGAGATGATGAGCAGTTTCATATTGAATATCTGAAGGATAGACTCATCCGATGGGAAAAAACGGGAAAATTATACGCTGAAAATCTGAAAACCACGATTCCATCGGTTGAACTTATCCGGAGATCAACGGCAAAGATCAAAGCGCAAATGTCGAAAAAAGATCTTAGCCGTGAGAAAGTAATCCTTAGCAGGGCACTTAAGGCAGAAGTTGAAACAAGCAATTTTTATAAGAAGATGGTTAATGAATTGCCCGATCATTGTCAAAAAATGTTCGCCCGTTTTCTGGAAATAGAAGAAAATCACATCGCTGCGGTTCAGGCCGAACTGGACTATATAACACATACCGGTTACTGGTTTGATTTCAAAGAGTTTGATATGGAAGAATTATAGAGGAGTACAGATCACCTTATACCGTAGCTTAATATAAATTTGTTCTTTTTTTAAAAAAATTGACATTACCACAATGTATTACTATCTTTAAAAGGAAAAATCTTAACTGACTGAAACCTGAGATTTTCCAGATTAAGGGCTCGCGCAAAAATAACTTCGCAGAATTTATGCTCAGATTTGGTTCAGGTTTGGCTGATCCGAGAGAGCAAAACCACAGGAATAGCGAGCTATTTCGAGGATTTTACGAGTGAGGTATCAGCTAAAGATGGGCTGAAGCTGAGATGTAAAAATGTGAAGCTATTTTTGCGCGAACCCTAAGCCAAGGAGAAAACCATGGGAAAAGATAAAAACCCGGTTCAAAACAAAGGTTACAGAAATGTCTTTTGTCCATATTACAGAAACTGTCTGGATTATGCAAGCAAACATTACTGGGAATGCTGGACCTGTTTGAAATGCCGGCATAAGCAGGAAGAGGAATTACCTAAAGACGTTATGTTATCACCGAACGGCGCTGATCTGTATTACTCCGTGTCACCGTCTCTTGGCAGGAAAAAAAGAAATTCTCTATTATAAACTTCATACTTTTAGTTTGATGCAGTAAAAGGAGGTGAAATCTATGAAGCGTTTTATGATACCAAGAACAGCCCACTGTACCGGTGGCTGCCATTTTCAGTCCTGGGTAAGACGTTAAACTGCCCGGACCTCCCTTGATTAGACATGGCGATATCCTCGATTTTCCTGACGAAGCAGATTGAGGATAAAAATTTAAAAAATGAGGCGCCAAAATGACAAAACAAACTTTTACCGTTCCGAATATTTCCTGCGGCCATTGCGTAATGACCATTAACAACGAATTGAGTGAATTGGAAGGCGTCGTATCCGTGGAAGGTGATGCCGAAGACAAAAGCATTACTGTTGAATGGGGCGACCCGTCTACGCTGGAAAAAATCAAAGACACCTTAAAAGAGATCAATTATCCTGCGTCCTAATGTTTTTATCCGGATCATAACCGTCTGTATTTCCACCTAAACTGAGCGTTTCAAATTTTAAAAGGTAATCAAATATCTTTTATTTTTAATGAATTATCTTGATTTATATTTTTAAAATTTGAAACCCTGCGAGCTTGCCGATCTTTATCCGCCTCGGATTACCGCATCACCTGCGTCAGATGCCAATCCGGCAGTGATCCGTATCTAAAATAATACAAAACCCCTTGATCCGGATCACATGATTGAGGTAAAAGACAGAAGTCTTTTAATATGAGAATAGAAGTTAAGTTGAAGGTATGGGCTTAAAACACCTAAAGGAGGATCCGACCCATGGATAAAAAAGTATTAGTGGCGATTGATGATTCTGAAAACGCTATGCGAGCAGTCGAATTTATCGCTAATTCATTTACAAAGGATAACAAAATAACGTTATTTAATGTCATTCAAGACACTGCGGCCTTATGTGAAATGAACAGTCCGGAGCTAACCCCTTATTTTAAATCTCAACAGAGTTCCTTCTGTATGCTGGAAGAGAAAAAACAGGAGCTGGTTAAACAGGCCGTGGAAAAGGCCAGAGACATACTTACGGATGCAGGATTTGATGAAAACAATATCACCGTAAAGTCAGAGCTTAAAAAAAGCGGAGTCGCCAGGGATATTGTTAAAGAAGCCGAGTCCGGTTATCATGTCATTGTCATGGGAAGGAGGGGCATGTCCGGGATTAAGGATTTTATCCTCGGGAGCATTTCACAGAAAGTATTCAACTCAACAAAGAATATTTCAGTTTTATTCGTAAATTAGTTGCTGTCCGGAAATGTCTGTTTCCCGATCATTCAATGTCATTCTTTTGGATTGCTTTATTTTAATAAGGCATCCGTTAGTGAAATAATTTTTCCTTGACATTGTTACTATTTTTACCGAATTATAGTTAGTGTCTATCCATAAATGGTCTTTTTGCTTGTCCAGTTAAATCCGTATTTAATATTTAACCGGGGCCCAATTTTAGCATTATGTTCAAAAAATTAATTCGCCAAAGTTCGGTGGCGAATAAATACTCGGAATATTAAATAGATGCCTGCCTGTCCCGTAGGTCCCCGTGAAAATACCGGGACAGGTCCGGCGGATCGTACCGGGGTGGTTATTTTTTTCGCATGCCCCTCCGGGGCGCAGGCCCTAGGGGCCGGAGGCTTGATCTTGAACAAAAATCCTCATTTCTGGATGGACAATAGTTCGGTTAATATGGGTTTGGGAATGAAAAAAAGATATCAGCATTAACACACAGGAGCTAAAAAATGGACTATATCAAAATACGATTCATTAACGATTTTGATCAGCTCGATACCGAAATCGAAAAAACCATTGATGATATGTTTCGTCCGATACGCCCCATGTTCATGCTATCCGCACGGAAATGGAAGCCTCAAATGGACATTTATGAAACTCCTGACCAGATCCTTGTTTTGGTTGAAATCGCCGGAGTCAATAAAGAGGACCTGGAATTGGAAATAAGCAACAAGGCGGTCAGAATTTATGGGAACCGTGCTGAATTTCCTCGCGGAGAAAACGCAAAATACAGACTGGCTGAAATCCAGTACGGCAGGTTTGAACGCATCTTATACCTTCCCGCACCCATTGATCCTGAAGTGGTTTCAGCGTCATATTCAAACGGTTTTCTCCAGATCCGAATGGCCAAACTTTCACTCGATAAAATACGCAAGATAGACATTTCATAAGGATAGCCGTTATCTTGTCGATCCTATTATCCTTCAAAAAAATGTAAATTGGAGGTATCCATGATACAAACTCAGTCATCCATTGAAGTCAAAACGGATAAATTGCCTGAAATTCTTCCCATTCTCCCTATGATTGATGCCGTCCTTTTCCCCAAAATGGTTTTGCCCCTTCTTGTCATACAGGAACGATCGATCCAACTGGTGGACGAAGCCATGTCCCGGAATCGGGTCATCGGTCTTGTGGTGGCAAAAGAACCGATTCAGGAAGGCAAGTATACGAAAAAGGATCTGCATGACGTGGGGACAAGCGCTTTGATCCTTAAAATGGCAAAAACCGAAGACAACAGATTGCAATTGCTTACCCAGGGCATGGAGCGGTTCCAGGTAAAAGAGTTCATCAAAGGTAAGCCTTACCCCCGGGCCCGGGTGGAGTATATTAAGGATGCAGATGAGAAGGATAAGGAAATTACCGCCCTGATGTCCAACTTGATAAGCCAGTTCGCCCGGGTTGCCGAGCTTTCGCCGGGACTGCCCCCTGAAATCGTTACCATGGCAAAATCCATACAGGAGCCCGGCATATTGG
>CAZDAB010000186.1:0-6248 GCA_964502855.1 uncultured Desulfobacteraceae bacterium
GATTTGCAATGTCATTAAGGGAGGTTGGATTGGCTGCAGGTGAACCCCCTTCAGCGAAGGGTTATACCCCGAGTGTTTTTATCCAGATACCCAAACTTTTAGAACGTGCCGGAACCGTCGAAAAAAAAGGTAGTATCACTGGGGTGTATACTGTTTTGGTTGAAGGGGATGACATGAATGAACCCATAGCGGATGCGGTTCGTTCCACCGTAGACGGTCATATTGTTCTATCCCGTAATCTTGCCCAGAAGGGGCATTACCCTGCTATAGATGTTTTGGCCAGTCTTAGCAGGGTAATGGTAGATATCGTTGATCACGAACATCTTGATAGTGCTAAAAAGCTGATCAAGGTACTTGCAACCTACAGGGAAGCCGAGGATTTGATTAATATCGGCGCTTATGTTGATGGAAGTGATCCCCGGATTGATTATGCCAAGAAGATGATTGGCCGAATTAACACATTTCTTCAGCAGGATATCAATAAAAAGGTAACTTTTCAAGACGGTGTTGAACGCTTGAAGGCTTTGTTTGCAGAATAATTAAATGTTTTGGCAATTTTATATTTTATTGAAAATAATAGAATATTTAGGCTTAAATTGTTAACTTGGACATGGAAAGATGGAATGATGGAATAGTGGAATGATGGAATAGTGGAATGTTGGTTTTTAAAGGAGTTTTATTATTTGTAGATTTCTTTTAGCGTTCCTTTCAAGATAGATTTTATCAATGGCCCACTTTCCCATTTATTCCAAAACCCATTACTCCATTATTCCAATATTCCAACATTCCAATTGTGAGCGAAGCGAACTAATTTAAATATGAAACCATTTAAATTTCGGCTTGATAAGATACTTGATTATAGAAAACACTTAACTAAAGTTGCACAGATAGATCTATTTAATGCGAAAAATGAGTATATCAGAAGGGAAAAAAAAGTTAAAAGGTTATCCGAAAAAAGAAAAGAGATTGCAAAAAGCTGCATGGATGAAGGCGTTAAAGGGATAGATGTCCCCAGATATAAAATATACCTGGCATATTTGTATAAAATAGAGCATGACCTTAAATCGGCCCATACTCTCCTAAAACAAGAAAAGGAGAATGTAATATCCAAAAAAGCTATTTTAACAAATGAATCGATTAAGAAAAAGTCCTTAGAGACTCTGAAAGACTTGAAGCATAACAAGTATATAGAATTATCTGAAAGAGAGGAACAAAAGGTCCTGGATGAGATTGTTATAACCGGAAGGGGGCAAAGGTCGTGAAGTTGCGAACACAGATTCTTCTGACATTTTTGATTGTCATAAAGCTATCATTGGGCTCTGTTTTTATGTACCGGATTGGCCTGGACCCCTTTTTTATCCATGCAGATGCTATAGCGGCGGAACAAGCGAAAGATATTGAGGTAACCGAAAAGAAAGATGAAAAAAAAGCCAAAGAAGAGACCATCGACTTGAAATATCTTATTTCAAAGAAGCTTGAGATAGAAACAGAAGAAAAGAGGATTGCAGCAAAAAAGGCGGAACTTTTATCCATTCAGGACGAGATAAATAAGAAAATTGCAACACTTACCCAATTAAGGGATGAAATCAGATCTGAAGTTAACAAAAAGAAAACTGCCGAAGATCAAAAGTTCAAGCATCTTATAAAAGTATATTCCGCTATGAAACCACAGAATGCGGCAGAGTTGATTGAGAAGCTTGACATAAAACTGGCCATAGAACTTATGTCAAAGATGAAGGGAGACGCCGTAGGGAAGATACTGTCGTTTGTCAAAATAGAAAAGGCCGCAGAAATAAGTGAGGGGCTGGTAAAAAAATAATAAAATAAGGTCGGAATCAAATATAAATATCAATTAACGCTCCCTTTTCCCGGAAGGCATCAGAGTTGCGTTCTGTTTTGATGTCCATGACTATGGGTTTTCGGCGATTTTGAGAGAGGAAATATAGAGAAGCTTCTTTTTGAAGGGCGTTATCAGCGGCCGGTGGAATCACCATTAATGGCCAATTATTGATAATATCAACCGTCATTCTTACTCCTTGATCAATCTATTTCCCAATTCTATATATTATTACATATAAAAAATCAAGTTTTTGTTCAAAATAGGCAAAATTTTCCTTTCTGAACAGTTGCATCAGGCAAAATATTTCCTTTTGAGAGTTCACTTTCCAATTGATTAATCCCTATTATTTTATAACCTCTTGAGATTAAAGATTAAAAAAAAGATCACTGGTTTTTGGTACAACCTTTGCTAATAAATGATGAAAAATATTTTCAAAGGCAAGGCTTAAAAATTTCGCAAAAGAATTTTTACACATTTATCACGGTAAAAAAATATGAACCCAATGATTTCAAAAACAGCTTCATTACTTAATGAGAATCAAACAGTCCATAATAATAAACATATAAAATCTAAAGATAAGGGTGATTTTTTATCCAATATCCTGGCCAGCCTGAACCAGGTTCAAAAAAGTCCTTTTAACGGGCAAGATCAGAATTCCCTGAAGGGAATGTCCGCAGATAAAAAAGGACCCCGCTTTTACCTTGAATCATTTCGAAAAGGGCTTTTAGCAAAAGGAAAAGCGTTGGATAACATATCGTTAAATAAAGAGGACCTTTTTTTATTGAAAAAATTTCTTTTGCAATGCGGTTTTTCAGAACAAAAAACGGAAAGGTTTTTAAATGAACTAAAAAATAATACCCCGGATGGAGAAATAAATCTTGCGAACTTTTTTCAAAAAATAGCAGAGCTTGATCCGGCGGAACGATCAGAAAAAAATAATAAAGAGACTTGCATAATAGAGTCCTCTGCTATCCCCCATCTTGAATCGGTATTGAGAAACTTTGGCCTGACACCCAAAGAGATTGATAATGTCTTGAGTGCCGCAACGGTTAAAGGCGGGGGAGTTGATCCGAAAATATTTGCAATAAAATTAAAACAGATCAGTAGCCGGGTATGGGATAACATCCAAACGATTAAAGATCATGATACAGTCAAGCAGATCTCAGATAAAATGGAGACAATGGGTCTGAATCTGACGGATAAGGCCAAAGCCGGAAAAATTTCCATAGAAGATTTCATCACGTCACTGGAACGGATGTCAAAAGGGCAGGGCAAAGAAAATAGTCCGCCGCCGGAATTGAAATCCACCATGGACCGCTTGCTCGATCGGATGGTTATATCAGGAGAAAAACAAAAATTTGTATTTTCCTCACCGGCAGATGCTAATTTTAAACTTCATGATCCTATTGCAACAGAAAAAATGAACGATACCATCGGATCTTTGGATAACCAGAGCTTGTTGACTCATTTAAATGATAAAAATGAAAAAATCAATAATATTGGGCGGCAAAATGTTGAATATGCGCATCATGAAAAGAAAGTCGAGCTGTTTTCAAATTCAGCCGGTGGCAAGGGGTCTCAAAACATGGCCGGCAAAGAAGGCCATGATATTCAATCCGGAATCAGGATCATGGAACCCCCTAAACAGACTTCCGTTTCTACCTTTTCAGAGACGATAAATGCAGCTGAGAGCAATGACAAATCTTTCAGGAGCTCCCTGCCGGCTTATCTTGTTGATCAGGTTGGGAAGCAGATATCCAGATCTATTCTAAGGGGTGACAGGATCGTAAGATTGCAATTAAAGCCCCCGGATTTAGGAAGAGTAAGAATCAATATTGATATTAAAGACAATGTGTTAAAGCTGGGGATGATCGCCGAGCATAGCTCGGTAAAAGAACTTTTACTGTCCAATGTACACGAACTCAGAGGAGCCCTGGTTTCACAGGGGATAAAGCTCGAAAACATCGATATCCAGATCAACACCGGCTTTGGACAATCCTTGGCAGGTTCAAAAGAGGAGTGGATGAATGAGAGGAAAAGATGGAATCAGGATTCCGGTGGGGGAGCGTTCATGTCGAAAAACAATGCGGAAGTCTTACAATCGGAGCCGCTGAAAATGGTAGTCGGCAACAATTTATTAAATTTAGTAGCATAATAAAATGCAATAATGGAATGGTGTAAAAGAAGCGAAATAACTTAAAAGGAGGGAGTGATTCATGTCCATACAAGGAATTAATACAGATTACGGAGGAACATCTATTGCGGATACAAAAACATCCTCCGGAACCGATACCGAAGATATTGGAATAGATCAATTTTTGACACTATTTATCGCCCAGATTAAAAATCAGGACCCCCTGAGTCCCTTGGACAGTGCGGAATTTACCGCTCAACTGGCTCAGTTTACCACCGTTGAACAGCTCTACGGTATGAATGAAAGTCTAAGCGATATCAAGCAAACGCTTAATGACCAGGATGGACAACAGGAGTTGATCGCGTTGATCGGCAAAACGGTTAAGGCTGATGACAATACCATTTCAGTTGAAGACGGCGAGGCGTTATCCGGTTTTTTCAACCTGGAAGAAAGTGCAGACACTACGGTGAGTGTTTATGACAGCAATGGGTTGAAAATCAGAACCCTTTATTCGGGATGGAAGGATAAAGGGGAGCACAATATCAATTGGGACGGCAGGGATGAAAGTGGAGAGATCGTGCAAGACGGCACCTATACCTTTGAAGTTACGGCCAGAGATGAAAATGGCTATTATGTTGCAGCAAATACTTATATCTCCGGAGAAGTCACCGGTGTGACCTATAAATACGGCGATCCTTATTTGATGATCGGTGATAAATTAATCCGTAAGGATAACATTATTGAAATAAACAAAACAACGACATAAAACTAAGGAGGGAAATAAAATGTCTTTATCAAGTTCACTTTTTTCAGGAATCAGCGGGCTGAGCACCCTGGGCAATGCCATGCAAATCATAGGAGATAACATTGCCAATGTCAACACCGTGGGTTTCAAAGGGAGCAGCTTTACATTTCAGGATCTTTTGAGCCAGTCGGTTGCCACACTGTCCGGGACATCTCAGGTGGGGAGGGGAACCGCCCTGGGAGATATTACCGCCTCATTCCAGCAGGGTTCCTTTGAATCTACAAGCAGCACAACAGACCTGGCCATCGGTGGCGATGGATTCTTTGTGTTAAAGGAAGCGGGTTCTGAAAATCTTTTTTATACGAGAGCCGGCAATTTCAGTTTTGATGAAAACGGCTTATTGAGCAATCCTGAAGGTCACATTGTTCAAGGATGGGCGCTGGATGAAGACGGGGATAATGTGGGATCGATCAGAAATATTGTTCTAAGTTCCTTTACATCGCCTCCTAAAGAGACCAGTCAGATTGAGGTTATTGTCAACCTCGATTCCGATGGAACGGATAATATTGTGGGAGCTGATGATTCTCTGAAAGGCGCGTGGGATGCCCTGAAACCTGAACCGATAGATGAAAATTACTATGAATATCAGACCACAATGCGGGTATACGATTCTTTGGGGAGTACTCACGATATTAGCATTTATTTTGACAAGGGGGCGACAAAAGCCTATGAATTTATCGTTACGTGTAACCCGAGTGAAGACTTCAGGACCGGTATCAATCCTGCTACTGACTCCTACGCAGGATTGTTGGGCAATGGGACTATCGATTTTGACACTTCCGGGTCCATCTCTGATATAGAATTTGGGCAGGTAGATCCTGCAACTGGTAATTCAACCTTAGTTGATGCGCTTGATCTGACTGCCACCATGTCAAACGGTTATTTTGCTTTTGCTCCTGAATTTCTGGTAGGAGGCACTCCCATGACCATCGAGCTTAATTTAGGAACACGCCATGATGGTGCCAATTGGATCAAAAGCTCGCTTTCCACTTCTCAGTATGCCAGTGGATCCACAACCACATTTCAGTCGGCCAACGGTTATGGCGCCGGGGACCTTGAAGGAATAAATGTAGATGTGGATGGCATCATGACAGGGAGCTATTCAAACGGGCAGCTTATTCCCCTGTACCGGGTGGGTCTGGCAAAATTTCAGAACACTAAAGGACTGTTTAAAGAGGGCGGAAACCTGTTCAGTGAAACAAGGGAAAGCGGCAATGCAATTACCAATCGGCCGGGAACCAATGGGCTGGGAAGCATCGCCCCGAATGCATTGGAGCAATCCAATGTGGACATCGCCGCTGAGCTGGTCAAAATGATTACCACCCAGCGCGGCTTCCAGGCGAATTCAAAAATTATTACGGTGACGGACCAGATGCTTTCGGAACTCATTAATATAAAGAGATAGAGAATCGCTTTTAAAGAGGCAGATGTCAAAATATTGACATCTGCCTCAATACTTGACGCCCCTT
>CAZDAB010000187.1:0-6212 GCA_964502855.1 uncultured Desulfobacteraceae bacterium
CCTTACTATTGGCCGTTTAGCAATATTGGTGCCAACCGTTATTTGCTGTCATAGGCCAAAACTTATTGAGAAATCACAAAATATCTCAAAAACATATTGCGTTTATTGCAAGTTTTATGTTCTCAAAAAAAATTAAATCTCTGAGCCCTGAACGGTTATCGCTGTTCTAATGTTGGTCCTTGTCGAACGTTAGGTCCCAATCCCATGATTCCGAGTCAACTCAGAGAGAACTTGCAACCATCTAACATTCTTATATCATTTATTTTTTTTGTTTTCACTCTATAAACAATATAAAAAATATAGTCAAGAAAATCAATTTTTGTCACATCTTGTCACAAAAAAACAGGGTAAAATCGACTCTGCTTTTTTCTTGAATAAGATTTACTTGACTTGATAACGATCATTTATACGATCCCGAAAAATCGAACTTGTCAAAATATGTTTGATCTTACCATAAAGCCAAATACCTTATGGTACCAAAATGTTGTTCGGAGTCAAACCCGGAGTTTTCTCCTTTTCTTCAGTATGCAAAACGGTCTTGTATTGAATTCCAGAGGGAGATTTACATGGCGTTGGATCAGCAATTAATGATCCCCTTGTAAAAGGATGTGGCCATGGAGTTATGGATTGAAATTCTTCCTGAATAGATGGACCTTTCGGTCCATTTAATTTGGCGGCGGTTTAAGAGGAATATCCCATTTTTTCATATACTTCCAGATTGCGGTTCTGCTCAGGTCCACTCGACGTGCAACTTCGGCCTTATTCCAGCCGCATTCATCTAAAAGTTCCCGCAGTTTTTCCCGGGAAAGCGTTTTCCGTGAGGATAAAGAACGCAACGGCCGGCCAACTGATTTTGGCTCAAGGGGATGATATTCAATCTGCCGTATTTCAACAGGAAGGTCAAAAATATCGATATGCTCATCATTGCAAAGAACAAAGGCATGCTCAATTGCATTTTCCAGTTCACGCACGTTGCCGGGCCAGGTGTAGTCCATGAGAATTCTCATTGCAGACTGCGAAACACCGTTGATTTTTTTCCCGGTTTTTTTATTCTGAACAGTTATGAAATGACTTGCAAGAAGCGGAATGTCTTCTTTTCTTGTTCGTAAAGGAGGTATATAAATCGGAAACACCTTAAGGCGATAATAGAGATCTTCACGAAAATGGCCTCTATTGACAAGTTCGTACAGATCTTTGTTTGTGGCTGCAATGATTCTGATGTCGATTTTACATTTTTTCGAGTCACCGACCCGCTCAATTTCCCGTTCTTGTAGCACACGAAGCAGCTTGATCTGAATAAAAGGACTAATTTCACCAATTTCATCCAAAAATATGGTTCCACAGTCGGCTTCCTCAAATCGGCCCACACGGTCGCGAATAGCTCCGGTAAAAGCACCTTTTATGTGACCGAATAATTCGCTTTCCAGAAGAGATTCAGAAAGGGCACTGCAGCTCACCGTTACAAACGGCATTTTGTATCGATCGCTGTTGTAATGAATAGCACCGGCAACCAGCTCCTTACCCGTTCCGCTTTCGCCTTGCAGCAGGATGGTTGCTTCGCTTGAAATGGCCGCTTTTACAGCTAAAAACAGGTGCTGCATCGCACGACTTTTACCGATAATGTTATCAAACTTATGGATTTCACCCAGCCGACGGTTGGCATCTTCTGCTTTGCGTCGGGCCTTTTTCAGTTCAGTGATATCCGTCACGGTCTCGACAACACCTTTTACACAATTACATTCATCTTTTACCAGTCTTGCGCTTCTTATCACAGGTATATTATTACCGTTTTTATGGCGCAGAAAGCATTCCTCGGCATCAAAACGAGCATTTTCGTAGATTCCGCAATTGTTAATGTTTGTTGGCCAAGATTCAGAAAGGCAGCGATTGAAATTAAGCAACTTACAGCTTTTTCCTATGGCCTCTTTTGCACAATAGCCAGTAATACGCTCCATGGATGGATTCCATGATGATATGATTCCCCTGTCATTAAGGGTAAAAACACCGTCAGCCATTGATTCCAGAAGTAGGCTCGCAAACCTGGGATCCATTATATTAAGTGTTTTATTTTGCATGGCAGAAATCCACCTCTTTATATGTTTGGCGCTTTATTGTTGAGATTTTCAGGGCTCGGTAATTCACAACATTCAGATCTTTAAGCGTTTCAATATCGTTACTCAACGTTACTTTTTATTATAAGTAACGCTATTTCTACTTGTCAACCTGTTTTTGTTTTTTGCAACAGCGATACTTTATTTTTTTCAAGAGTCCTTCCATGGTGTGTATCAATAAGTTTGATCTCAATCCTGATGAAGGAGAAGCCATTGAGGCCTTTGCAAAAGAAAGAAACATAAAGGTGATAGGGAGGAGGGTGCCTTTTGATTATGCATTCACTCAGGCAATGGTTCATGGGAAAACCATCGCGGAGTTTGACTGCCGTTCTAAAGGGTGTGAGGCGGTCAAAAACATATGGGTAAATCTGGTAAAAGATTTAGAAATTTAAAGTAATTTGAAAAAGATATGTTTTTGTGTTTATTTTTCCGCATGAAATTGCTTTGAACGATAGTCTTTAAGAAGTCTTTCCAGAGTGTTGACCATACCCTGAGATAATTTGCCGGCTCGAATCAGCCGCTTGGGCACTGCCTCAGCGTCACGATACCATTCTTCCATGGCTCCGGCCAAAGGTTTGATAAATTCAACTCCCTGTTTACGTAAAGCTTCCAGAGCGTTAACGTTGTCTTCGCGGTTCAGCCGGTCCAGTTCGCGGAATATACGGCCCATTATCTCGTGAAAGATCCGTTGATCATGAGTTGATATTTTTGAAAATGCCTTGCGATCCACGGCCAGCACCCCATAAATATACAGAAACGGCTCATACATCAGGTAGTTAATCTGGGTATGCCATTGCAGCGCCACCGCCCCGATGGGCGGAGTGGTGACCGTATTGATCAGCCCGGTTTGAAGGCCGGCCTGAACATCGGCGATGGACAAGGGAAATGGAGTGATGTCGAAGGCTTTGACCGTTTCAAGGATCATGGTATCATTGTCCGGAATCCAGACTTTCTGATGACGCATTTCTTTGACGGTTCTTATGGGCACGGTGGACATCACATAAGCAAAGCCGCCTTCGGCGATACCAAAGGTCACAAATCCTCCTTTTTCAAGCCCTTGGGCTATAAGCGGGTCCATATGTTTGCGAACATAATCCACCTCTTCAAAGGATCTAAATTTAAGCGGCAGGCTGTAAATCTGGTCGTCGGGATAAAACTGGGATAAACTCCCGCTCACAACTGCGCCCCCATGAAGCTGACCGATGCGGATTTTTCGTAAAACCGCCTTATCGTCGCCCATTACTCCGCCCGGATAGTATTTAATCGTCACCCGGTTGTCGGTTTTACGGGCCAGTTCCTCGGCGCCTTCCCGCATTTTTTGCATCCAGACAGACCCTTCCGGCGACAGGGTGGCGATTTTGAACCTCATGGCCCGGGCCTGACCGCTTAATATAAGAATAAGTATAATTGTAATAATTCTTATTATCATGGAACACCTTATTATATTTTTTGTTTAAACCTGCGGAAGGTGAGTTGCGCACAGTTGAACTAGTTCAAATACTCACCAACCGCTTCTGCCGATTGTTTAAAATTCTTAAAATGGTAGTTCTCTTTTATGTCCCTAAAAGGTATGGGTTAATACAGGTCGTGCATGTCAAATAATCTACTTCAGATGTTGCCCAGAACATTACAATAACCATTAAACTAACGAATACGAAAAGATAGACTAATTTCTTCATAACTTTCTCACCCCCTTTCATTTAAGGCAAATCGGAAGGTGAGCACCCGGCCATCAGGTATTATTCCAATCCTGAGAGAATGGAACCTGTTCAAAAACGATCGGGAACTTAAAGCCCTTTCCAGTTTCTGGGCCTAAACTTCTCCTTCGTTCTTTGCCCGATCTTTGTTCCGGAATATGGAGGGTGTATGAAAATACCCTTCTTTCAATTCCCGAACGCCTGTCTACATTGTTTTTGATAAATATCGTCATGCCTTTACGCCTCGGATTCCTCCAACCTATCGAAATCGAAAATCTTTTCGATACAATTAAGTTATAAAAAGATAAGTTCCAGAATATCGTTATCTAAAACATAGCCTTCCCATCCCATACGCTGCAAATTCTGCTTAACGCAAACCGGTGTACAATACTTACCGCTGCTCATTACGTTGGCCACATCCTTTGTAAGCCGGTTTATTCCGACGGAGATCAGTCCTCTGTCCTTAAGCTTTTTTGATATGATACCGATCATCGTTGTCATGAAACACCCGGGATTTAGGTTTTAGCAAAATACTCCCATGAGGCGCCAATTTGTTCCCATATTCACCGGTAAAGGTCAGTATCCGCGACAGTTTTTTGATCGTGCAACTTTTTTGAAATACATCCAGGCCAAAAGAACAAACCGAAGAAAGAAAGCACGTATGAATAAAAATTCTTCCGACAATGCTGCGATATTTTTTTAGGATATTGATCAATTCATGGGCAGATGAACCGTCAAAGTCTCCCAAAAGATTAAGATGGAGGTTACCCTTGCTTTGATGACAATAAATTCTGAAGTTTGATGCCATTGTTCTCCTCCTGATCGCTGGTCCCCCCCCTTGGTCATTTGTCACTGCCCCTTGGCCATTACCCACTGTTTTCTGACATTATTTTTTAGATGTGGAAGGTTCCAAAGCCAAAGACCTACGCTGCAACTTGGCTGCCTGCTTTGGCTGAATCTGAATCTCGCACTCGGGAAACAGTATTTTAAGGCATGATATCAGGGTTTCATATTCTTCAGGACGATCTGTTAAGAGAACAACTTTGTCCATCGTAAACCTCCTGTCCGCTTGAGACCTGTGGGTTTACCCATCGATTCAATTAATAATACAGCAATAATAATGCCAAGTAAGATTGGGTGCGGGTTGCTCGCTATCGGTTGCGGGTTGCCGGATAAAATAGTGTAGAATTGAAGTTGGAGCGTAATATTTTTGTTGTCATCCAACTGTTAATATGTTAAATAAATGAACAGATAGAATGTTTAATATATGAACAGGAGGCGTCTATGTTTGAACATGAATTGAACAAGTATTGGAAAACGGTGGTGGACACGATTCAGGACGGGGTCATGATTGTGGACACAAAAGGAACCATAACTTCGGTTAACCGGGCTTTTGAAACTATTACCGGGCATTCTAAAACAGAAATCATAGGGAAACCCTGCACCATATTAAATTGCGATGCCTGTGAATTGGTCCGAGGAAGTATAGGGAAAGGACCCCATTGGTGTGGCTTGTTTAAGAAGGGCAAATTAAGAATGCAAAGATGCGTCATGTCACGAAAGAATGGAGACCATATTCACATTGTGAAAAATGCTTCTGTTCTCTTGGACAGCAAAGGTAATGTAACGGGTGCTGTTGAAACCATAACTGATATTACCGACCTCATTGAAAAAGAGACTCAAATCGAGACCTTTCGGCGAGAACTCGGGTCAGAAGATCGATTTCACGGAATCCTTGGCACTTCAGCGCCCATGCAGCAGGTTTTTACCATGATTACAAACGCTTCCGAGTCGGATGCGCCGGTGATTATTTTTGGGGAAAGTGGGACTGGAAAGGAGCTTGTCGCAAGGGCAATTCATAAAAGTGGTCCTCGCAAAAACAAACCGTATGTAAAGGTCAGCTGTGCGGCCCTGAATGAGTCACTCCTGGAAAGTGAACTTTTTGGCCACGTAAAAGGCGCTTATACCGGCGCTTTTCAGAGTCGAACCGGAAGATTCGAAGCCGCCCATGAAGGAGATATTTTTCTGGACGAAATTGGCGATTTACCCCTTTCAACCCAGGTAAAACTTTTGCGGGTGCTCGAAGAAAAGATCATTGAACGGGTGGGTGATCACCGGCCGATTCAGATTGATGTTAGAATCATCACGGCAACCAACAAGGATCTAAAACAGCTTGTGGATCAAGGTGCTTTCAGGGAAGATTTTTATTACCGGATAAATGTGCTTCCCATATGCATTCCGCCATTGAGAGAAAGAACCGGCGATATTCCGCTGTTAGCTGAGTCATTCTTCCAAAGAATTTGTCTGAAAAGCGAAAAAAGAATTCAAGGCATTGCCAATGATGCCTTGGATCTTATGATCCGATACCCATGGCCCGGAAATGTAAGGGAACTCAAAAGCACCC
>CAZDAB010000188.1:0-6175 GCA_964502855.1 uncultured Desulfobacteraceae bacterium
CTGCGGCCTTGATGCCTTGGACCTGCGGTATCCTCAACTTTTGCAACGTTAGGATAGAGACTCAAGAAATATTGCAAACCGGTATTAAAGATGGTTGAAATACATTTTTCCAATTATTGTCTGAAAGAAAATACGTATTATTTTTTATATATTGGCGAACTGAAAAATTACGGTCTGAACCTCTTCTTAAAGGACGCCCTTTCACGCATCAAGGATCGCAACGTTGATTTTATCTCAATTGTTCCCGACGTATTTGAGCAATACAACTATGAAAACCTGATGGTAATAAACCCTGATGCGAAAAATTGTAGAAATAAATATGGCCGTAATGTCAGTTGCAGAATCCCTGCCCATAAGTTTTTAGCCTGCGTTTCGGAAAGCCGAGAAGTAAAAGACCTGGTTGATAAGCTTCTTCACAGGCAGGACAACCTTTATCTTTACCTGTATGAAAGTATGCCGGAGATGACCCTGGACTCTACTACGGGTGTTTCTATTTTGGGTCCGGAAAGTAAAATTGCCGCAAGGCTGAACAACAAAATATATCAATATAAAAACCTGCAAGGTCTTATCCCCATGGCCGACTTTTTCATCTGTGACGGCATAGATGATTTGATTCACACCACGGACACGCTTTGGCCAAAATGGAAAGACGGCATTTTCGTCAGTCTGGAGTATAGCGCTGCCGGCGCCAACAGTATTATTGCCCGCAGTCCCCGGGATATCGTCGCAAGATTCTCTGAGCAGAAGGCAACCTATCTCATCAGCCGCTATATTGCGCACAAGTATGATCCCACCGTTCTGGCTGTGGTTGCGAATGAAGATGATATTTATATCGCCGGTGTTGCCGACCAGCGGATTGAAAATGGAACGCGTTTCACCGGTTCAACATTTCCAACAAAGCTGGGAAATGAAATAGTTGCCGGGCTGAAGAAGCAAACCCGAACCGTGGGAAAGTGGCTTGCCAAAGAAGGTTATCGAGGTATTTGTGGGTGCGATTTTCTTGTCGATTACAACGGCGAAGTGGTTTTTCTTGAAGTCAATGCCCGGAAACAAGGAACAACCATGGAATTTTGCTGCACTCTGGAGCAATCCCTACCTTCTGATTCGCCCATGCTTCCCGAATTGGAATATTATGCGGTGATTCATGGAAAATTTCCCGAAAACACCATAGAGATGAAGGAAAACATCAAGAATATTAACTGGGGGACCTATAACTACAAGATCGATAAAACCGTCTTTACCCAGGGGTATATTCCTCAAAATTCCCATGAACGGCAAGCATTTAAAAAAGTGGCCGACCATAACCTGAACAAAGACTTTGTAATACTGGAGCATATTGGAAGTGATTTTGTGGTGGCAGAGGGTTCTTTTTTGGGACGTATCGTAGCCTTGGGCCATGATCATTCCAATATCCAACAGGGGCTGAATCAGGGCCGAAAAATAATCGAGCTCACCATCGCCAAATAACCCGGAGAAACACCAATGTCCAATGGAAAAATTACTAAAAAGCGGCTGGACCCTTTCACCCGAGAACTATTGGAAGACCTTTTTGCCCCGTCCGATGTCAATCCGTCTTGTCCGCCGGATCTGGCCGGTGAAATTAACGACCTTCTCAGACAATCTGAAAATACCAAGATGACCGCCCCCATTATTACCCTTTTTACCCGGCTTAAAAAAATCAGGAACCGTCAAGGCATTCTTCCCCATGCTTTTGGTATCTCAAGGGATACCTTGATATCTCTGTCTGAAAAGCACCAAAATTTGGACGAGCATGAAGTTTCAATCGGCGGACGGGTCAACATGGCGCTGCCTATAGTGGATCAGGCAAATCTCAGGGTAGAAGAATATCTACAGAAAAAAGATGTTGAAGCACCCAGCGGCATCGAGCTTTGGGACAACATCCAAGCAAATGCCCGGCGGATAAAATTGGCTCTGAATATAACGGATGAGGAGTGGAATTCCTATCCGGGACAGATCAAAAACTGTATCGATTCCGTGGAAAAGCTGTCAAAAATCATTGGACTGCCCGAAGATACTATTGAGAATATCGGCCGGGTGACTAAAAATTACAGGATGCGGTTAACCCCATATTACGCCAGTCTGATCCAACCGGAGAAAGAGAACGATCCCATCCTGTTGCAATCCGTACCCACCGGTGAAATGATCGATAATATCGGCGTCGAAATTCCGCCGGTTGCGGCAGACCATTCGCCTGCCCGGCTAATTGATCAGTTTTACCCTCGAGTGTTGACCATTAAAGCCACCAACATGTGCGCCATGTACTGCACTCACTGCCTGCGTATCGCCCATATCGGGAAAAAAGACCGCATGTATTCCGACACAGCCTATGAAGAGGCGTTGAACTACATCCGCGACAATCCGCGCATTCGGGATGTACTTATCACGGGCGGTGACGCATTGGTTTTACCCAACAAACTCATCAAAAAAATCTTAAAGGCTTTGGATAGTATTGATCATCTAAAGGTAAAACGCCTGGGCACCCGAATTCCGGTAACCGCCCCCTGGAGGTTGGACTCCGAACTTTTGGAAATCCTTTCTCAAAGCAACGATAAAAAACCGCTAAGAGTCGTCACTCAGATCAATACCGCCCAGGAAATTACACCGATTTCCAAAGACGTCTTTAAAAGGATCTCAAAAAGCGTCAGTGCCGTGCTCAACCAGGCGGTGCTTTTAAAGGGTATTAACGACACAAAAGTCAAAATGTGGAAACTGTGTGAGACCATCCATGAAAGCTATGTTCGGCCATATTATATTTTTAACTGCAGCTATAGAAATCCTCAATTCGCCCATTTCAGAGTGCCTCTTGAAACGGGCAGGGATATTGTAGAAAGCATGTACGGCAATATATCCGGGGATGCCATCCCGCGATTCATCGCAACCGCCGGCGGAAAAATCCCGTTGCACAAAAGCAATGTTATGGGTCGCGACGGTGCGGACGTGATCTTAAAAAAGCCCTGGGGCGACGAACAAGTAAAGTATCCGGATGCCGACCCGGACGAATACGCCAACCCATATTTTTCCTTTGCCAAGCACCCATGACCCACGATAACCCCATAACATCCTTTCTCAATGCGCATGAACCGGAGATGTTCGCTCTTCTTGAAAAAATGGTGCGGATCCAAAGCGGAAGCCATAACAAGAAAGGGGTTGACCGGGTGGCTCGTCTGATACAATCCACATTCCAATCCAACACGGTCTCTTGCCGGACCATGGAACAGACGAAATTCGGCAATCATCTCATTGTGAGATCCCTCTGTAACAAGCCATTCCACAAGCAGATCCTTGTGGTGGGACATATGGATACCGTATTCCCGGAAAACACCGACTTTAACGGGTACAGGGAAAATACTACCCACTGTTACGGTCCCGGCGTTATCGATATGAAAGGAGGGCTGGTTGTCGGGATATTTGCCCTCAAGGCTCTGGATTCTCTGGGACTTTTGAAAAAAACCCCCATAACATTTATCTTTAACTCGGATGAAGAGATCGGTTCTCCCGGTTCCGGAGATCTTATCAAAAACGAGGCGGAAAAGAGTGCTTGTGCTTTTGTATTAGAATGCGGCGGCCTGGACGGTGAGGTCGTAACCGGTCATAAAGGGAATCTTTCCGTAAAACTGGATGTTTTCGGCAAATCCGGGCATGCTGCCTTTGCTGGAAAAGACAAAGCCAGCGCCATACTGGAGCTTGCGCATAAAACCATCGACCTTGAATCCCTCAACGACAATAAAAAAGGAATCACCGTCAATGTGGGCACGATCCAGGGAGGCATGGGTCCCAATACGGTTCCCGAATATGCCACCGCACGCATCGATTTCAGGTTTGTTGAGCAAAAAGACCACGAATTCTTAAGAGAAAGCATTTCAAAAATAGCTGCCGCACAAAAAATACCCCATACCCGTGCCAATTATGAAATCATCAGCGCCCGGCCTCCCATGGAACAAACCCGCGCCAACCGGAAACTGTTCCAAACCGTAAAAACCGTGGCCAAAAGGCTCGACATCCCCATCCGGGAAGAATTCAGGAGCGGGGTATCGGACGCCAATATTATCGCCGAGCAAGGTATTCCTGTTCTTGACGGTCTGGGTCCCATTGGAGCCAAAGATCATAGTAAAGATGAATACATGATAAAGGCGAGTCTTTTGCAAAGATCGATCTTACTGGCCTGTTCCATAATCGAATTATCCTTTTTCAAACATTAATGCAGAATTTAGGATTCACTATACGTCCATGAAATCATCCCAGATTTTCTTGACGTTTTCCCGTAAGCCGCGATATTTATTTTCTGGGACTTTGGCAGGTTTCTCCTGGAGGCTGAGTTGGTGAACCGTCGACCGATAGGTCAAATAGGCAACTTGGCTTTGGCGTTTCATGCCGAGCCCCGATATACGAAAGACATTGATATCTGGGTTCAAGCCGGCACCGAAAATGCCGAAAAATTATTGTAGGTTATTTTCATGGCTTCTTCCAATATTTTTCGATCTTGCTCGTCTTATAAACTGTAACGACTTTTGCCGGTTCACCGACGATAGCAAGAATACTACCCATGAGAGGAGTATTCCCAATGGTCCCCTAACCCGAGATTTTCTTATCGCAAGTTTGGGTAGGGCTGTGATCTACCAGAGATAACACAGGTTCAAAGATTATAGATTTTTTAGGTGAATTTTTTAAGCAAGCTCTGCACGAATGTCCCCGAATACATAAGGCTTGCTTTCGTAGCGTAAAAGAAGGGCAGGCATTCATCCCGGAACGCTCTATGCCATGAGGGATTCAGGGATGCTGGAAGCGATAAGCCGCGGCGTGTATCGTCTTGCAAACAGCCCGCCCCTGGCAGTAACAAGCACACGTTCCTTCATTCTTTTAAATAGATACCTTTCGTAAATCAGTATTCCAGCGATTGTGTGCGAGCTTCATCTATTAATTTCTTGTTTTTGTATAGATATTGTTCTATCGCTTAAGAAAAACATCCAATGAGTACAAATAAGGAAATAATTTAAGGGGCCCTATGTGGGGGAGAATAAGGTGCCGGCTGAAAAGTTGAATAAAGTTCTGGAGATCATTTCGCGAAATCTAACCCAAAATAAGATTCCTTTTGCGGTAGTAGAAGCGATAGCCTTGGGATTTTATGGCTTTCCCAGGTTTACATCCGACATTGACCTGATCACCGAAGGTCGCTTGTGGCCCGAACTTGATTCAATAATGGAAAAGCTGGGATATAGCTGCTATCAAAAGACGGATGTGTTTGCTCAATTTGAATCTGAACCGGGGGCTATGGGTTATATTGATTTTATGTTCGTCAACACTCCGGATGGATTTGATATTTTAAATCGCAGTGTTCTCGTTGAAGACGAATTGCTGGGAAAAGTTCCTGTGGTTCAGCCGACGGACTATATCATATTAAAGATGATGGCTATTGCCAACAATCATGATCGCAGTATAAAAGATAAAGCCAATATATCAACTTTTATCACGCTCTACCGAAACCGGTTGCTTCCCGACCATTTTGAACCGCTTGACATGAACCGGATTTACCTGTTTGCAGAACGTTTCGGCCAAACAAAGCTTATCGACAAATACTTTGATCAGGCTTCCAGTGACGACGATGAGAACGGGCCGTTTACACTATGAAAAATCAAATTAAAAGGAATTTTTCACACACAACGCAGCGCAGGATGGTCGTTGAAATGATCAATGCCAGCTGCGATCTGGCTGAAAAAATAGGCCCGCATCCCTTAACCAGAGGCTGCAATTGTATCAACTGTATCCATAAAAGAAAACGCATTCTGCAACCATCCAAAAAAAACTGGAAGTTTAAACTATAAGCTATCTTGCAAATTTCGGATGATTATCGTACCGGTGAAAAATCAAATCAAAAAGAAGCGCCCGGTATGGGATTAACAAGCACACGTTCCTTCATTCTTTCAAATGAATACCGTTCGTAAATCAGACTTCCAGGGGTTGTGATACACTGTTTTTTCGTTACGAGCCCTTATGCATGAGTTTGTACGGTGTCGTTGCTGATTATTTATGGAGCGGTTAAATTAAAAAAACTCCCCGACCCCTCATATATTTGATATTCTAAGGATTTATTCGCCACCGAACTTTGACGGCTTCGTAAAAAGTCCAATTTCTGCGTTGCGCTTCATTTCGTGTTCAC
>CAZDAB010000189.1:0-660 GCA_964502855.1 uncultured Desulfobacteraceae bacterium
TATAGGTTTGGAGATCTCCTAATTTTTTTTTCACGCAATTGAAAAAGAGTTCAAAATTTTATTCCTCATTAATCCAACAAGATACATCCCCATGCATATTTATTTTCTAATTTTTTTCTGACGAATTAGGAGATCTCCAAACCTATAAATTAGAGGCACAAAAAATTATTCAAAACGATTTTTGAGAGGTGGATCATGTTCGATTTTTACGATGCCCGGGTCATATCCAGGAAAAGTTACTCGGAACTCGCAAAGGTTACCGGATTGAGCCCGAGGAAGATAAGCTTAATCGAAAGGGGCCGGATACGACCTACTTCGGAGGAAAAGAAGCGCCTGGCCAATGCGTTGGCACTCAGGACTTATGAAATTAAATGGGAGGTGGAAAATGCTGCAGCTTAATTTGAGATTCAGGGCAGCGGTAAGATTTCACTCGCAACCTTTGGAGGTGCTTGCCAATTTGGCCAACGTAAGTCGTCAAGATCTTTACGATTTAGTCAACGAAAAGCGCAGGCCGGTTGAAAACGATCCCTCAGTTTTGCCGGTGGCTGAACTTCTTGGATTCAGGCCGGATGATGTTTTTATCGAAGTGGATCCGGAACCGGGAGAAAGTGATGGACATCCGCGTAAAATTTAGCTTCAAAGGCCATCGCAAACGAAGAA
>CAZDAB010000189.1:670-6155 GCA_964502855.1 uncultured Desulfobacteraceae bacterium
CAATTCTTGGTCCGGAGGCGACAGATTGTTTGTTAAACCTGTGGATAGCCACCGCCCAAAATCATCCAGACGGCCATTTAAGAGGGATGGATGAGGTTGATATCGCGCTTGAAGCCAATTGGGAAGGTGATCCCAAAATGCTTGTAAACGCGCTTTTAGATTGTAAATGGCTCGATAAAAACAACGAAGGTTATAAGCTTCATGACTGGGAGGAACATCAGCCTTGGGTTTGCCATTCCAAGGAACGATCGGAGATGGCGAGACAAGCCGCTCTCGTCCGTTGGGGCAAAGGAAATGAGGCGAACAATATGCATTCCGCATGCGAAACGCATGCGGAATGCAATGCCCCATCTCCATCTCCATCTCCATCTCCGAGTGAGTCACCTAACGGTGACTCGTCGGCAAAGAAAAAATCTTTGCCTCCATGCCCCCAACAAAAAATCATAGATCTTTACCATGAAATTTTACCCTCTCTAACTCAAATCAGAGTCTGGGATGAAACATCAAAAAAACAATTGCGCTCTCGATGGCGCGAAGGTCCAGAACGCCAATGTTTGGAGTTTTGGGAAGCGCTTTTTGAGTATATCTCAAAATCAAAGTTTCTTATGGGGTATGTCAAAGATTGGTCGGCAGATCTTTCGTGGATCGTTAAGCCATCTAACTTCGCTAAAATAATCAACGGGCGCTACCACAAAGAATCAAGCCTGACTGATTCACAGAAATTTACAATAAATGCAGTGAAGGAGTTTGCTGATGGATGATGAGGATAAAAAACAGTTCGGTGAAATGGTGGGGTTGATGGCAGTAGCGTTCGACAAGGCAATTTCAAAACCACTCTTGGAAATTTATTTCAAGATCCTCGAAAAATATGAGGTCGAGCAAGTGAAAAACGCTATCGAAAAAGCCATGGAGCAACTCAAGTGGTTCCCAAAACCGGCAGAGATCATCGAGTTTATTGGCGGTGGCCCCAACAAATTAGAAGACTTCGCACAAGTCCAAGCCGATCTTGTTATTAACACTATTCGCAAAATCGGTTCTTATCAGAGTGTCGAGTTTAAAGATCCGGTTACAACCGCCGTCATCCAGCAGTCTTTCGGCGGGTGGATTAAGATGTGTCTTGAATTGACGGAAACGAGTGAAAAGTGGTTTCGGAAAGATTTTGTCAATGCCTATCACGCGTATTTTAGGCAGGGGATTAAGATAAACGGTCATCTTGCCGGCCTAATCGAAACCGACAATATGACCCGTGGACATCTTGAGTTTATTCCTGACCCAAAGATGGTTGAGAGTATTGAGCCTTTAAGGGTTGAGCTGAAAAACTAGAAAAGTGCCGAGTTGAAATGAGGTAATGGAAAATTGTGAAATCACATTTTGAAATAAATAAAAAGGCCGGCGCAAAATGTTTAATTGTTTTTTATGACCGGCGTTTGGATAATTTTAACCGGGCAATTGAAAAAGGATTGTCAGACCAAGGCCTAAAACACGGCGAAGCAACCGTTATTGCGTTGCCGAGACGATGTGAAAGTACGACACAAAAGCCTTTAAATTTTTAATTTTACAGACACAAAGCAAACACAGCATGGCTAAACATACTGGAATCATAGAGAATAAAAAGGTGCGAGGGATTACATATCCCCGGCTCTTGCCGCTGAAGGATGCCGCCCAATGGTTGGGACTGACCGTGTGGGCCATGCGTGAACGGATTTGGGCCGGGCAGATTCCAGTTGTTCAATTTCCAGGTGGCAGAAAGCAATATGTTGATATTGAGGACCTTGAGGCGTTCATTAAAAAAAATAAAAGGATAATCATTTAACGGAAAGGAGTAGAAAATGGAAAACCAAAACCAAGATCAACAAACACAGCTTGACGAAATTTATTCAAAGTTGGAAGCCGGGGACATTTCGGTACCGGAAGTTATCAAGCAATCGAATGCGCTTACCGCGGAAATCACGGCAAAAGAGGTCCTTGCGGGCGCTAATAAACGATCGGAAGAAATCCAGGGAGAAAGGGATTTTGAAACGGCAGAGAAAAAGTTTCTGGGAGATCATCCGGATTACGAGGAACTTGTAGCCTCCGGAACTTTACAGCCGTTCATCGATGCGAATCCATTGCTCGTGGATGAGACCATTGCCTATTTTCAGTACAAGGCCAAAGAAGCCTTTGAAAAGGGAAAAGAGGGATCTGGGGTTGTGAAAGAGGTTCAGATGGGTTCTTTCCCCCGCACTCCCCGGCGCCGGAGTACCCCGCTGTCACCAGAGGAAATTGAGCGAAGGCAATTTCAGATCGTAAAGCAGATGAGGGGTGAATAAATCACAAAATGAAAGGAGAAATCACATGGAAAAGTTAGAGCAAAAAATACTTCTGAAAGCCCTGAAGAATCACATCGCTGAACACAGGAGCCCTGCGCATTTCCGAGTCGCAATTAAGGGCCACATTCACGAGTTGCCCGTGGAAGCGTCAATGGATGAAAGGTCAATCGATGGCATAGCTGAGTCATCCTGGATAGCCTTTAAAGATGGAATCTCAGCCCACAACGCAGCGTCCACCAGTTACGCGGATTTGGTAAATTATCTCAAATCCTGGCACCTTGAAAATGTCGAATTTGGCCAGACAAACTCGGTGCAACCGGAAGTTTTCCTGAAGCTGGGTTTTGTTTTTGTGCTCTCAAATAAAATTTATAAAAAATCGAAGGCTGAAGCACTGGTAAAGGAGTGGAAAGAGCGCGGTTCGTCCTGTCTCATAAAGGCTGAGCTGCAGGATGGTGCAGATTTATTCGCCTCTGAGGCACTTGCGCTCACCGAGTATTCCGACCTGGTTAAAACCAAGCATTTGGTACCGTCCGGTCATATCGGCAGGGTTCCAGGGAGTATCGAATCTGCTCTTATCGGTCAAGAGGCGGATGTTATCGAGGAGGCACAAAAAATGGTCGGTGACGCATTTCAGGCACTTGACGAAGCCGGACTTGTTGTCCAAATCAAGGGGCACAACCTCTGTTTTTCGTGGTCGGGAATTTCGCTGACCCGTGCAGGTCTGGAGATGGCACAAAAAATAAAAGATGCCGCGCACCAGGCGCTTCTTTCTGAGCAAGAAGCCAAAAGAGGTAAGGTTTATCATATCCGATGCATTGCATGTGGTGAAACCCTCTTGACAACCTCGAAAGACTTCGATCAGACAAAACCAGTCCTGGGACATATGTTGCAATTTTTACCTCGTATCGACCAAGCCGGTTTCTCAAAGGGTTTCACAGATCATGACCAGGGCGAAAATATCGTGTGTCCCGAGTGCGGAGAGCGCCTTTGCGAATATAACGGTCTAATCAGGCAGGGAGTTCTCATTGATCCTCCTGAACTGGAAGAGGAAGAACCGGGCCCCCCCGACCCTAAGGAAATTGTCAATGATTTTATAATCCAAAAGTGCGCGCAAAATCCGAGCCTGAAAATCCGCACCGGTAAATTGTACGAAAAATATTCGGAGTTCGCAGCGCAAAAAAACATTGAACCGGCCAGTCAAAAGTTTTTTGGAACGGCTTTATTTGATCTCGGTTTCAAACCCGATCGAGACAATAAAACGAGATTCTGGCGCGGACTGTCCCTTCTAAACCCATAACATTCGTAATGACGTGTTTGAAAAGACGTGTCACCAGCTTAAAAAAGGAGAAAGGTCATGGTAGAATTAATTTCGGCAGATGAAAGACGGAGAAAATATAAACAACTTGTCAGCAAAATCGGAGAGAATGCCGGGGGTCCAACCACCTATTTACCCAAGTATGGGGCGGAACCCGCACCGTTGACCTCCCAACAGGAATCTTTTTTGAAATTGAGTAAGCCGCCGGCGGCCAGGCCGGTAAAGGTTTCTGAGCGCAGGGTTCCCGGTTTGGTTCAAAAGGCCACTGGTACCGCCAAGCCTATTGAGCCGATTTCAAAGTACAGAATGGCCAATCTACCCGAGAGCCCTGTGAATCGGGGATTTCCAGAGCAACCACTTGCCGGTACCGGACAACCAGGGACAGAATCCCCACTCAGGCGTCGGATTAAACAAAATATGGCAAATATGGAAACCGTGAGATGGGGACCGATCGGCGCCACGACCGATAGCGGTGAAGGCGATGGTGGCGATTTTGGCCGCATTAGTGGTGATGTTCGATGGATGGACCCGCACGCTGCTTATGCCAGGGCTAATCCTTATGCGGGTTTGGGCTTGTCCGAAAAGAGAAGGGCTGAACTCCGCAGAGAGGCCAAGTTTGATGAAATCATGGGCAGATATGGCAGTAAGTTCGGGGGACAAATAGCCTCGGCATATTTCGGGACCCCCGGGATGGCCGGCAAGGAATTAGATAAAACAGTCTCAGCATTACAGGCGAGGGCTCAGCAGGGCGTTGCGAGAATGAGGGCGGAAGCGGATAAGTCGGTTGCCGAGATAGGCGCTGAGGCACTTGCATCGAAACCCGGAACTCAAACCATGCCGTATCAGGCAGTTAATGTAACAGCGCCAGGCGGTGAAGAAACTACCAGGGTTTTTGATAAGCGGACTGGTGAGTTTAGAGGGCAGGAAATGACAGAGTTGGCGCCTGAGATAAAAGCCAAAATTGATAAAATCAAAAATACGGATCAATTTGATGAATGGTATCGGTCCCAAGATGCAGGAACACGGTCTATGATAAGGAAATATTTGGGCAGATAAAAAAGTCCGAATGCGAAATGTTTTCTGCAAGAACTATTCCGACTGCTTGAACGAATGTATAAAACGGCAGTCGGCGGATTTTGACTGCGAAGGTTGTCAAAATTTTGAAAGAGCACCCACATCCTTCCAGGATTTTTTTGGGGCGTGTTTGTTATTGGCAAGAATTTTTATACCGCAGGCGTATAAGGAATATCTAAGGGAAAATGCCGGTAAGCATTGAGCAGAGGCGAGGCTGCCAATTCCATTTTGTTATTATCCTTGATGATCTTTTAAAATTAAATACCCACGAAGGGCAGCGGGTGAAGCCCCGGCTGGAACTGTGGGCTAAGTGTGGGCACCCGGCCATGATGCCGGGGAGACACCCTGCTACGGCAGGTAGGAAGCCTAACCGGAAAATGGCTTGATATCTAAAAACACAACCTCACCGTTTTTAGCCAAAGGGAAGATATATTGCAGATAGTACAAGTAATAGATATTGGTTCGACTTCCACCGCTTCTATCATTTATATCAATCTATATAAATAAGTTAATTTGATATAATCGTGCCGATAGCTACACCAATTAGACCAATTATGCTTGCAATAATTATGGCTTGAATATTTACAAATGAGTGTATTTTTGAACTATAATATTCTAAAGCCGAAAAAAATGAAGCTGGTAATTTTGAAACATCATCTCGATTCAAAGAAATAAAATATTTTTCAGCTTTCCTTAAACATTTGTCCTTTAATAGCTGTTCAAAATACATTTTTGTGGGTATGCACTTGACTCCAGTAGGCACAATATGTAGTGTACCCTGGTATGG
>CAZDAB010000190.1:0-6146 GCA_964502855.1 uncultured Desulfobacteraceae bacterium
TTCCCGAAATGGCTTATTAAAAGATGGCTGGATCGGTTCGGATTGAAAGAAACCGAGCTGCTCTGTGATGCAATCAACACCATTCCTCCCATAACCGTGCGTTGCAATACCCTTAAGACAAGCCGGGAAAAACTGTTGGAAGCTTTTGAGGGATATGCCGAAAAGACCGAGATTACAAATTATGCGCCGGATGGCGTCTTTTTTTTCAACCTAAAAATATCTATTCCAAAAATAGAAGCATTTGAAAATGGTCTGTTTCAGGTACAGGATGAGGCCGCCCAGCTGGTTACCCTTTTTTTAAACCCTCAGCCTGGTGAAATTATTTTAGATGCCTGTGCAGGTCTGGGTGGGAAAACCGGACATATCGCCCAGAGGATGAAAAACAGCGGAAGGCTTGTTGCAATGGACAAAGATGAAAACAAGCTTCTGCGGTTGGAATCCGAAATGCATCGACTCGGAGTTTCCATTGTGAGAACCTGTATTCACGACCTAAGCACCCCCTTAAACCGGGAGCACTTTGGAAAGTTTGACCGTATTCTTCTGGATGCACCCTGTTCAGGGCTGGGTGTTTTAAGGAGGAATCCGGATACAAAATGGCGCGCGTCACAGCAAACTCCGGCATACTGCCAAAAAAGACAGTCTTTGTTTCTAGATAACCTTGCACATCTTGTGGGGCCGTCAGGTGTTTTGGTTTATGCGGTTTGCAGTATGGAACCCGAGGAAAATGAATCCGTGATAAAAGGTTTTTTGGATAAACATGATCAGTTTGCTATAGAAAAAAGACCCGCAGAATTACCCTTTGAGGCTCGTTCCCTTGTAACGGATAACGGATATTTAAAAACCTTTCCTCATCTTCACAACATGGACGGTTTTTTTTCGGTCCGTATGAAACGGATAAAATAGCCGGTTTTAAAGGCTTCGCAAGGAGTTTGTACCGGTTTTCGTGTCAAATATGCCCAGGTCAATATAATCCCATACAGCGCCTGAAATATATTTTATGTCAAGATGTACCAACCCCGGCTGTAAATTTGCATATCTCGCTTAACCGCATTGCAGACTTATATCCACAAATAAGCACGTATTTAAAATTCGGGTCAGCATGTTCTAAAAGTTTTTCAAATTCTGTTTCTGTTACAATTCTAAATAGATTCATTTTTTTTAATCCTCAAGTCTCCCCAAAATTATATAAAACACTTCATAAATTATATAAAACACTTCATAATTTTTATGTAATTTACTTCACAATGACATAGACTTTTTATGAATTAGCACCACGTTCATTACCCCTCTCAAAAGATCTAACTATTTAATATCTAAATCAATAGTTTGAAACTGGATAATTTTGCATGATTTTTGCAGAAAAAGGTGGAAAAATAACATCTTCGAAACATTATTCTCACGAATAAGAGATGAGAGGAACGGAAATGAACAGGTTAAAATTAATTGTAATAATGCTGGCATCCCTTATCATTTTACTGCCTTCGCTATCATTCCCGGGAGAGATCAATCTGCCCGAGACGGGGCAGCAGACCTGTTATGATGAAAACGGGAATGTAATCGACTGCACTGACACGGGCCAGGATGGTGACGTCCGGACGGGCGTTGAATGGCCCTCTCCGCGTTTTGAAGATAACGGTGACGGGACGGTCACCGATCACCTGACCGAACTGATCTGGCTGAAAGATGCCAAATGCGGTGGATCAAAGAATTGGAACGATGCTTTGACTTTTTGCAATAATCTGGAAAGCGGGTCATGTGGCCTATCTGATGGTTCCGTTGCCGGCGACTGGCGTCTGCCTAACGTCTTGGAACTTGAGAGCCTGGTCAATTCCGAAGCGTCAAACCAGGGTGCGTGGCTCAACACACAGGGGTTTAATAATGTGCAGTTGTCTTATTACTGGTCGGCGACTACCCACGCTTATTTTCCCTACTTTGCGTGGAAAGTCCGCATGTACTACGGCGGCTCCGTGTACGGCAGCTATAAGTCAGGCAACAGCTCCGTGTGGCCGGTTCGTGGCGGACAGTGATTTGATCATTTGAATATTGGAGGGAAGATGAAAATCCCAAGGGTGCTACTTTTGTTATTAATTGTTTTGAGTTCCTATTCCATGGGTCAGGCCCAGACGGCACAGACATGGCATACCGGCCAGACGACCTCTTATGCAACCGGTGATGACGGAGACCTCCAGCGTGGCGTGAGATGGCCTGAGCTGAGGTTTGAAGACAACGGTGATGGAACGGTCACCGACTATCTCACGGGATTGATCTGGTTGAAAAATGCCAATTGCGGTGGATCAATGAGTTGGAATGATGCTATGACTTATTGCAAAAACCTGGCAAGCGGGTCCTGTGGACTTACCGACGGTTCCGTTGCCGGCGATTGGCGCCTGCCGAACCGGAAAGAACTGTTAAGCCTTGTTGATTATTCACGAAGCCATCCTGCTTTGCCCCAGGGCCACCTTTTTGACGATGTGCAGTCGTCCTATTACTGGTCGGCGACTGCCCACGCCTACGATACCAGCTACGCGTCTTCAGTCAGCATGTGCTTCGGCAGCGTGGGCGGCTACTATAAGTCCTACGGCTACTACGCATGGCCGGTTCGTAGCAGAGAGGGTGGGTCATTTGAGAATTTGACCATTTATAGTCCCAACGGCGGTGAATCCTTGAAAAAGGGACAGGACTACACCATCACATGGGACAGCGTGAACGTATCTGGAAATATTCAAATTGATCTGTATAAAGGCGGCACAGAACCGGAAAACATGCTTATGCAACTGGCGGCTGCAACCGAAAATGACGGTGAATATCTATTCAACCCTCCCGATTTCCTCGCTGATGGAAATGACTATCTCATTGGAATAAGCGCCGAGCAAGGAATGGTTTGGGATTTTATCGATACCTACTTTACAATTCAGACAGATTCATATGAACGTGATTCAGTATATTTTCCACACATTGTCAGTAACAGCACATGGGAAACCGAAATCTGTATTACAAATACAAGTTCTGAACAGAGCCTGAGTGGTGATTTAAGAGCCTATAATAACTCCGGCCGGGAGGTTTCTTCAACACCTGTTATTTTAGCTTTAAATGGGCGAAGAGAGATTATTATCGGCGATGAGTTCCCCAATCCGAGTGATATTGGATATATTATTTTTGAGTCAGATTCAGAAAATGTCTGCGGATATACAAAGTTTTATACGCAAGGGAAATATCGGGTGGCGGTTCCGGCCGTTTCAGATATCAACGCCGGAGACATATACATCTCCCACATTGCATCCAATACAAACTGGTGGACAGAGATTAGTATTCTAAACACCACTTCATCCTCTAAAGAATTAATCGTTGAATTTGATAATGGGACCACAAAGCCAATAACTATTGCGGCCAAAGAACATCAGGCGTTTACTATCAATAGTTTATTTGGCGGTGAACCGCAGCCCAATATTAACTCTGCGGTCATTAAAAATGGAAGCGGTATTGTCGGCCTTGAATTATTTGGCAGTTCCGACAGCAGCGAAGATCATTATCTGAGCGGTATCCTTTTAAAGGATGATACCCCAACCCATATCTATTATCCGCATATTGCAAGTGATTCAACCTGGTGGACGGGAATTCTTGCATATAATCCTTCGATAACATCCTGTGAGCTTCACATTACACCTTTCAGAGATGACGGCACATCATTAACACCTCAAACCATTTCCCTTGCCGGGCAAGAAAAATATGTGGGTATGGTTCAGGACTTAGATTTGCCGGAGGGAACCGCCTGGCTCAGAATCGTAGCCACAGGCCCGATTACCGGGTTTGAACTGTTTGGCACTCACGATGGAAATCAACTCGGCGGATATACGGGTGTTGGCATTAGCGGCACAGATGGCGTATTTGCCAAAACTGAAAAAGATGGCTGGACAGGGATTGCTTTTGTTAATATCGAGAATTCTCCGGCTGTCGTTACAATGACTGCTTACGATGACACCGGCAATGTAATCGACACGGCGACGCTTAATATAAATGCTTATGAGAAAGTAGTGGATATGGCTCCGAATCTTTTTTCTCAAGATATTAGCAATGCCACCTACATTAGTTATTCATCGGACCGAGAGGTGGTCGGTTTTCAGCTTAATGGTTCCTCAGATGATATGATGCTGGATGCGCTGCCTGGAATGAAATGAGTAGACCTGTTCGTAAAAGGCAGGGTCTTTGATAGGCTCTGCCTTTGCGGCATTTTTTTCTCTAAAAACACACCCAGTGTAAGATACTCCGCCATACCGATAATCCCACAAAATTATAAGCGCTTGTCAGCATCAAAATTTTTATATTATATATAGTAATCTATATAATGTATGTAACGACTTGTTCTGCTACAATTTGTAATCCCCGGCCTTTTTACATTGAAAATTGAAATTTTGTCCCGTTTTTATCCGTTTTTATGATATGTAGCCTTTATAGTCACTTGCAGGTGTTTCTTATAACTACTTGAAAATATATTGTAAGTAGGTAACATAAAAATGTAAAAGAGCTTAAACATCCTTTGTATGAAACGGAAAAAGTGATTTCACGAATATTAAAACTATCGGCCCTGTTTTCTTTATTTGTCCTGATCGTTGGTGCAAGTGCTTATCTCACCCTTACGCTTATTATCAAGAGTGAAGATACGGTGGTGGTTCCTGATCTTTCCGGGGAAAATGTGGTCTATGTCCTTGAGTTATTAACCGATTTGGGGCTTAATACAAAAGTTAAAGGGTCGGAATACAGCGCCGATGTTCCTGAAAACAACGTTATTTTCCAGGAACCGGAACCAGGAGCGGAAATAAAAAAGGGACGTGACGTCAGAATAATAATTTCAAAAGGCGCGAAGTCTATTTTGATGCCGAACCTTAAAGGGCTTTTTGTACGACAGGCTCGGATCATCCTGGAAGAAAACAGCTTGCGCAGGGGAGAAATATCGAGTACTTACAGCAATACTATAAAAAAAGACGAAATTATTGCCCAGATTCCGTCTCCAGGAACCATGATAACAAGAGGCGAATGTGTGAATCTGCTTGTAAGTTTGGGGATCAGACCCCTGGCTTATAAGATGCCTGATCTTATAGGACTGTCTCTCAACAGTGCGATTACTCTGATTGAAAGTATAGATCTGGTGCTCGGAGAGATAACAACTCGTTTTCACAAAGACAAACCCTTAAATACCGTTGTGGCCCAGGAACTGCTTTCCGGCTATCGCGTAACCCAGGGGAGTTCTGTCAATATTGTCATAAACAGGAACCCTGTACAAAAAGGCCAAAATTATTTAAATGAATCCGAAGGGATCGGCCTGTTTAGATACAGGCTAAAAGACGGTTTTTTAAAAAGACACATCAGGGTGCGCTTAAACAGCTTTGGGTTTTCAGCCGATCTTTTCGACGGTTTCATGAAGCCGGGAGAAGAAATCTGGCTGTTAATACCCAGAAAAAATAATGCAACTGTTTTTCTTTATGAAGATGGTGAATTGCTAAAAACTTTCGTTTACGACGCAGGGTAGATTATCTTGCAACTTTTCCGGTTTATCCGAGTTAGGTCACGACAATGATATCTAATGATCCTCAACATTATGTTCAGGGTGTGCTGGATTGCAACCGGCGTGTGCTCGCGAAGACAATTACATTGATCGAAAGTTCCCTTTCTTCTCATCAGGAACTGGCTCGAACGATTATCGATTTACTGCTTCCGTACACGGGCAAGGCCGTGCGCATTGGAATTACAGGAGTGCCCGGTGTGGGTAAAAGTACGTTTATTGAGAGCTTCGGCACCATGCTCGTGGAAAAGGGACATCGGGTGGCGGTACTTGCCGTTGACCCCAGCAGTAAAAGAAGTGGCGGGAGCGTTCTGGCAGATAAGACTCGCATGGAAAAGCTGGCTGTTGAGAAGAGAGCCTTTATCAGGCCTTCACCTTCAGGCGGCACCCTGGGCGGAGTTGCAAAAAAAACCCGGGAGACAATGATTGTTTGCGAGGCTGCCGGTTTTGATGTTATGATTATTGAAACTGTGGGTGTGGGCCAGTCTGAAACTACTGTGGCATCCATGGTCGATTTTTTTCTGGTGCTGATGCTTGCGGGTGCGGGGGATGAACTGCAGGGGTTAAAAAAGGGAATCCTGGAACTGGC
>CAZDAB010000191.1:0-6145 GCA_964502855.1 uncultured Desulfobacteraceae bacterium
TTGATTGATCAAGCGCAACGAGGTTTTTTATTTTTTTTGGCGGTGAATCAAGGTCGGGATTCGCATCCCCTGCTTTTCGCTGTGTTCTAATTATCGCGAGACGGATCTTTTTAACTTTCGGCTACCCTCGATCCCCATTGGTCTCCTAAAGGCTTATAACTGATTGTTTCTATAGCTATTATCTATCCACCAATGGATTGCCTTGAGCAGGTGGGATGCAACAAAATTTTCAGACTTGACTCCTGAATCGATCAGCAGGGACCCGTGCCGGAGGTAAATCTTCGGTTGTTTGAGCAGAGATCTCGAGACATTTCGGAGCCAGGGTTGTATGGTAAATGGGTCGCGTCCGGATTAGCATAATGCCCAAATTGGCCGACAATTCAAAAAACATACCGGCACTTTTTCGTTGCTTTCCATGAAATATTCGGGTTAGTGTTATTTTTTTAAGTCCGCAGGCGGAAAAAGCTTATGCGGTGTTGGTAACGGGATATATAATATCCCGTTATCTCACTTTTTCCAACCCGCCGAGGAGGATGGATGATCCGGACCATTTTAATCATGGGTTTGACAGCGTTTTTTTTCACTGTAACGGGTTGTGGCGGTGGGAGCGGTAGCGGCGGTTCTTCTTCAACCGGCGCATTAGACGGCAGCTCGACCGGCGGCGAGCGCAATCCGGTGTGCAGTGCCGGCCAAAGCAGTGGAGAAGTGAGCCCACCGGAATTCGTCCGGAACCTTACCGGGCAGACATCCTGGTTTGCTTCCCCCATTGTGGCCGACCTGGATGGCGACAGTGAAAATGAACTGATCGCCGCCTACTACTCTCTGTATGTATTCTCCCCAAGCGGCGACCTTATCGACCGTGTGGACGGCAACGGCAGCCGCATCTATGCCCCCCACGTCGTGGTAGACCTGGAAGGAGACGGAACGGTTGAGATCGTCTGCGGCCAGGGGAGGCACGTATACGCCTATGAATGGCAAAACAGGACATTTTTTTTAAAATCGGGCTGGCCGACGGACACCACCTGTGCCGGCAGTTCCCCGGAAGTGCGGGGCCTGGCCGCTGCCGATCTGGATGGCAACGGGTCCATCGAAATCATCGCCACAACCACGCAGACAAAACCGACAGACCAAGGCGGTGCCCAGGTGTTTGTGTGGTCGTATACCGGGGACTTGTACCAGCCGGCCGGGTTGGCATATACGGCCTGGCCGCGCTATAACAACCGCACAGGAGATGGAGGCGACGCGGACCGCAATGAAATGGGGCACAGCGGATACGGGTGCTACGGCCTGAATGTGGGGGTGGGCAATATCGATGATGACGCGGAACCGGAGATCATCGTCACCTATGACAATCATCACATCCAGGCCTTCGACCCCAACGGCGAGGCAATCGATGCCTCACCCGGGTTCACTAACCGCAGTTCCCAATATTCAGGCAACCGGATGACCTGGGGTCAGTTCATCCGCTGGTGTGACGCGGATGTGGAAGAAGAACACTACCACCTGCATGTGGGGGATTGGCCCCATCCCGAGTGGACCGAATGGCTTCAATGGACCGCTTCACCGCCCCATGTGGCCGACCTTGACCAGGACGGCCGCAACGAGGTGATCGGCATCCCAAATGTGGAATTCCATATCCCCTATGTCACCCAGGCCTATGCCCTCATGGTACTCGAGGGTGCCCACGGCGACGGTAGCCGGTCGGCCATGCGAAAGCCGGGGTGGGAGGTGCTGCGCCGGGGTAATTTTCCCGTTGAAGTGGAGGGATGGTATCCGCCGATCGGTGTTCCTGCCGCAGCAATTGCGGACATCCAGGGTGATATCCGCAGGGAAATCGTGGTTTCACTCAACGACGGATTCATGTATTGCTTTTCAGCCGATGCAGACATGATCTGGCGTTTCAACTTCACTAACGGCAAGGCCATCATGTACGCCTCGGAGCCCATGGTGGCCGATCTGAACCAGGACGGCTCGCCGGAGATTGTCTTTTCCACTTACGGCGCCCCCGATGTCAGCGATTCAGGCCATTTGATCATCCTGGGTGCCGACGGCACACGACTCCACGACATCCCGCTGCCGGATCCGGGAACCAACGGAAACGGAAACGGCGCCCCGGCGGCACCGACTATTGCCGATCTGAACGGCGACGGCCAGCTGGAAATTATGGTCCAGACCTTCGATCACGGCATGGATATCTTTACCGTTCCTGGTTCTGGGTGTGACTGTCTGCTGTGGACCACGGCCCGGGGGGGGCCGTTGCGCATGGGACAGCCCAGCGGGATGGATTGACATGGTTTATTCCACCGTTCACTGCGTTTGTCACAAAACGCGTCGACTGACAGTGTCTTCCAAGGCGTTCTTCCGGTCTTAATCCTTCGCTTTTGGCTCAACATCACGTCATTTTAGTTCCAGTTGATGAACAATTCGTGAAATCATTTGATCAGATAAATTGCTGCCGTTTTTTGGTCTGGCGATCGATCGAAAGTTCTTGGAATCCGCACCTAATCTATTGAGCCAGTTTCAAAACGCCCCCTTTTGCCCAATCTCTGCGTCAGGCTCAAATTTTAATCCTCAAAATACTCCAGGTATTCCTGTGGTTAAAATTTTCGCCTTCCTTGACCTTGGACAAAATTGAACATTTTGAAACTGGCTCTATTGACTAACATTTTGCACTTTCGTCAGCTTTGCACCGATCAGAGAAACGGCAACGACTATTATTGTGGAGATGAATATCATCATAATTCCCAGAGCTGAAAGCATCCCCCACAAGCCGTCCTCAGCGAAGCGGAGGATCTGCACAGCCAGGACTTCGGTACCCGGTCTGGACAGCACGACGGAGAGTGTCAGTTCCCGGAGGAACATGGTGGCCATCAGGATCCATCCCGATACAAGGCCGGGAATCAGCAAGGGAATAACGATTCGGCGAAGTGTATAGAGGGTTCCACCACCGCAGACCTTTGACGATTCTTCCAGGTGGCTATGGATTTGAACGAAGGCGCTGGAAAGCGGCCGAATTCCATAAGGGAGATATGTGGCGATGTAACCGATCAGTAACGACCAAATCGTAGCGTACAGGGGGGTTCGGACGAAAAACCACATAAAGCCGACACCGACGACAATCCCGGGAAAGGAGAAAGACAGAAAGCTTAACGATTCCAGAAAACCGGCGGCTCGGGTACGAACCTTTACGATAACATAGGAGACGAAGATGGACAGGATCACGCCCAAAGTAGCTCCCACGATGCCCAGAAAAACGCTGTTTTTCAAAGAAAGTAATGAAATAGGGTCGTTGAGGACTTCTACCCAATTCTTCCAGCTCATCATGGAGAACGCCTTTGAGCTGGGTACCATGGAGTAGGGAACAAGGGACGTGTAAAACAGAACCAGGACCGGGAGCACGATCAAAATAAAGGAAAGTATGCCAACGATCCCGAAAAGGGGATATTTGGCATTCTTCAAATCGATTAGGGAGGGTCTGTATCCCCTGCTTGAGATCGTTACATATTTTTCGCTCTCAGAGGTCATGTATCGATAGAGATAAATGAGCGTTACAGATGCGGCCAAGGCGCTCATGCCCACCGCCGCCGCCATGCCATAGTCCGCGGCAAAACCGGTCGCTATGATCCGGTATATATGAGTCGCCAACACATAGATCCTTCCCGGCATGCCAATGATGGAAGGAACGGCGAAGGACGCCAAGCTCCGAACGATGACCAGTATGAAAGAGGCCAAAATGGCCGGTCTGAGAACAGGTAGCGTTATTTTGGTTAGCGTTCGCAGATTCGATGCTCCGCAGACCTTGGAAGATTCCTCGAAGGAGACATCGAAAGAGGCCATGGCGGGAGCGAGTATGAGATAGGCGATGGGCAGATCCAAAAGTCCCTCCACCAGTATCATTCCCTGAAGCGTGTAGATGTTGAAAGCAGATCCTTTTAGGGAGAGAATCTCTCGCAAGAACAGGTTGATATAACCATTGGATGGGTTCAGGAGAAGCACCCAACTGACCGAGAAAAGGATGTGGGGAATCATCATCGGTATGATGGATATGATCCGAAACACAAGTTTGAACGGGATATTGGTTCGTGTATTCAGGTAGGCCAAAAACAAAGCAAGAATGGTGGCGACAAAAGCAGATCCGATGGTGAATATGACCGTATTAATAATGATGCCGGCCAAAGCCGGGTCCGTGTAAGCTATGATATATTTTTCCAGGGTGAAGCTGCCAAATGCTCCGAGACCCTCTGAGAAGCTTCCGAAAAGAAGCATAACCACTGGGCATACCGTAAGAAATCCGACAATTGCAATCAGACTCGGGGTTAATGCAGTTCTGGTATTGAACATGGTCATTTTCATTTGGAGAGTACGAAACAATGAGCCGGGTCTAAGGAAAGGACAATCTCATCCCCTTCTTTCACCAGGGTGGTGGGTTCGATTCTGATGATCAGACGAGTGCCTGCGATACTGACTTCACCCTCGTAAGCTTCTCCGATGAACACCAAAGATTCCACCTTTCCTCGGAAGATGTTCCGCCCATCTATAGTATCTGTTTTCATCACCTTGATGAATTCAGGGCGGATGCACACCACTACCTCATTTCCAGACAATATGTCGGGATGGTTTAAACAGGCGATGGTGCCGATACTAGATTCAATAATCGTGTATGAGTCTTCAAAAGACATTACCTTTCCGTGGATCAGGTTCGCGCGACCGATGAAGCCCGCCACGAATCTATGATCGGAGTTAAAATATATCTTTTTGGGTGCCCCGATTTCTACGATGCCGCCGTCCTTCATCACAGCGATGGTGTCCGACAACGATAGCGCTTCGATCCGGTCATGTGTCACATAAACAGCGGTAATCTTCAATTCGGTCAAAAAGTCCCTCAATTCCTTTCGTGTCTCTTCTCTCAACTTAGCATCCAGGTTGCTCAGAGGCTCGTCGAACAGGATCACCTTGGGTTCGGGAACTAATGCCCTGGCTAACGCAACACGCTGTTGCTGGCCGCCACTCAATTTTGTCGCCGGACGGTTCTCGAAACCATCGAGCTGCACAAACTGTAACGTCTTTTTGACTTTTCTTGTGATGTCTTTTTTGGGTTCCTTTCGCGCTTGGAGGGGGTAGGCGACGTTATCGAAAACCGTCATATGGGGCCAGATGGCATAGGTCTGAAACACCATGCTCAGACCCCGTTTTTCCGGTGGTACAAATATGTTTTTTTCTCTCGACCAAACGATCTCCTCTCCGATGACGATCTCTCCCAAATCCGGTGTTTCCAACCCGACAATGCACCTGAGCAGGGTGGTCTTGCCACATCCACTTGGGCCTAAAAGGGTAAAGATTTGATTTGCCGGAATGGTAAGATCTACGTTCACCAGAGCCTTGATTCTCTTGCCTTCCGAGAAAAAACTCTTGCTAACGTCGTTAATGCGGATCTCCATGGTTCGCTTTCAAAAAGGTCCTGAGACCGAAGAAAAACCGTGCCTCAGGACCGTTAAGTTTTTATATTAATTTGGTAAAAACCTTTTTATGGCACATCGAAAATTTTCCTGAATTTGCTTCCCCATTCACGAATTTCGTCATCCGAAAGCTCCTGAATGGGCAGGACTTTTGCTTTGTCAATGCCGTCAATAGGAGGATAGACGCCAGGATGGAGTACATATTCACCAACCTCATTGGCCAACATCTGCATGGCATCTTTAGATAACCAGTAATCCACGAACACTTTGGCGGCATTGGGGTGCTTAGCGGTAGCAGCCACAGAGATACCCCGGGGGGTACCCAGCAGGGGTTGTTCAACTCTCGCCCAATCCAGTGGGGCAGGTGCCTTGGTAATGATATATTTGGGCATGGAAATGGCGATAAGCTTTTCTCCGCTCTCCACCGGTGCGGGAGTGGGACCGAAAGATTTGACAAACATCGGCTTATTCGCCGCAAGCCCTTTGACAAACGCCATCCATGCCTCTTCCGAAGCAAAAACATTCTCCTTCAAACCCACAAGCCAAGAAATGGTAGTCGCATGGGCAGAAGGGTTGGCCATAACGATCTTTCCCTGCCATTTGGGATCCGTCAGGTCTTCATACTTCTTGGGAGCACCTTGATTCACCGCCAAAAAAAATAAAAAACCTCGTTGCGCTTGATCAATCAA
>CAZDAB010000192.1:0-6128 GCA_964502855.1 uncultured Desulfobacteraceae bacterium
ATATTCCAGTGTTCCAATATTCCAACATTCCAATTGTGACCTGCCCGCTCGTGCCTTGCAATGGCAGGCGGGGCCAAGCGAACTAACTTGATTTTTTTATAACTTCGCAATAAATGAAGAACTCATACCCATGATTGCAGATCTGATAAGAAAAAACAGAAGTTGCCGCAGATTTTACCAGGACCATGCCGTAACCCCGGAGGTCTTGAAAGAGCTGGTGGATCTGGCAAGGCTTTCCCCGTCAGCGGCAAACTTACAGCCATTAAAATACATCCTTTGCACGACCCCCGAGAAAAACGCCCAGGTATTTTCATGTCTTGGATGGGCGGCATACCTGAAGGACTGGCCCGGCCCCGAACAAGGAGAACGGCCCGCAGGATATATCATTATGCTCGGTGACCGCGAAACATCCAACCCCTATATCGGACACGATTGTGGTATTGCCGGCCAGAGCATTCTATTAGGCGCCAGAGAAAAGGGGCTGGCCGGATGTATGTTCGGAGCCATAAACCGTCAACAGCTCAGGGAGATACTGAATATAGACACACAGTTGAAAATACTTCTTGTAATCGCAATCGGAAAACCCAAAGAAGAAGTTGTGATAGAAACCGTCGGTACTGATAATAATATCCGGTACTGGCGGGATAATCAGGGCGTCCATCATGTGCCCAAAAGAGACCTGAGTAATATTATAGTCGATTCAATTTAATAAAGGAGAAACCGCATGTTAGAAAAAAAGAAAGGCATAGATATCGTCACTGAAATCGGAGGTATCACAACTTTTGAAGCGGCAAGCAAGCTTTTTGAAAATAAATTAGACCCAACCCATCTATCTCGGATACAACAAATAACACATCCCGAAGTGGTTATCAAAATCGCCAATGCAATCGCCATGTGTGAGCCGGACGCGGTTTTTATCAATACCGGATCTAAAGAAGATAAACAGCGGATCAGGGAAATGGCCATAAACAAGGGGGAGGAAGCCGACCTCCCCATGGACAAACATACCATCCATTATGATCTCAAATACGAACAGGGCCGTATCATAGACCGTACGTATTATATCTCCAATCCCGGAGAACATGTCAGTTCTCTGGCCAACAGAATGGACAGAGCAAAAGCGCTAATGGACATCCGGGATAAAATGACAGGTATTATGCATGGGAAAACCATGATCGTGGGGTTTTATATGCGCGGTCCCGTGGGTGCGCCTGCATCCAACCCCGCTCTGGAAATTACCAGTTCGTTATATGTCTCACACAGCGCGGAAATCCTCTACAGAAATAGGTTTTTCGATTTTGACAAAGAAGTTGACCGTCTGGGGCATTTCTACACCAATATCCACAGTGAAGGTCTGAACCGGCTTGAAGATCTGCCCAACGCACGGGTATTTATGGATCGAAGTTATCAAACCACCTACAGTTTTAACTGCACGTATGCCGGCAATACGTTGCTGCTGAAAAAAGGAAATCACCGGTTTTCCGTGGACAAGGCCGTTTATGAAAACAGGGGCGATGAGCTGTCGGAACATATGTTTATTACCGGTATCGACGGGCCCGGGGATCGGATAACCTGGTGTGCCGGCGCCGCCCCCAGCGGTTGCGGGAAAACCACCACCGCCATGGCGGGCAACCATTTTATCGGTGACGATCTGGCACAAATGTGGATTGATGAAACCGGCGCCATCTGCTCTATAAACCCGGAATGCGGTATTTTCGGTATTGTCGAAGATGTAAACTGGGAAGGCGATCCGAATCTTATGGAGCTTCTTCGAAAGCCCGGAACAGAAGTGATCTGGTCTAATGTTCTCATCGACGACAACGGGGTTCCCCGCTGGACCGGGGATGGCGAAGATCCCCCGCTTAAGGGAATAAATTTTCAAGGGCCATGGGAACCGGGGATGACCGATGAAAACGGAAAACCGATCCCCATATCCCATCCCAATGCAAGATGTACCTTGACCTCGTCGGACCTAGCCAATTATTCTGAAAGGGCGGAAGATCCCAATGGTGTGGAAACCCGGGTGATTACTTACAGCGGTAGGGACAGCGATACCATGCCGCCGGTCTGGGCCGCTAAAAATTCGGACCACGGCGTAGTGATCGGCGCTTGTATTGTGTCTGCCGCCACCGCCACTGAGGTGGGGGCAACCGGCGTTAAACGGGCGCCTTGGGCCAATGCTCCCTTTATTCCGGGCGCCTTGGCCGATTATATGGACGCTCAATTTAAGTTTTTTGGGAATGAAAAAATTGCAAAAGACAAAAAACCGGTAATGGCGGGATTGAATTATTTTCTGACCCATGAAGCCAGGGGCGGCACTTCCAAAAAACTGATCGGAGAAAAAAGAGATGTAAAAGTCTGGCTGGCCTGGCTGGAAAGACATGCACACAATGACATCGATGTCATTAAAACCCCCATCGGCAATCTTCCAAAGTTTGATGATCTAAAAAGCCTTTTTCAATCCATAATCAACAAAGAATATACGGAAGAACTCTATATTAAGCAGTTTTCTTTGTATATTGACAATATTGTTGCCAGAATAGACATGCAGGCAGAGGCATATGGAAAAGAACCTGATCTCCCGGAAAGGCTGTTCGAAGTTCTTAACAAACAAAAGAAAGGTCTCATGGCGTTAAGAGAAAACTATGGCCCGATTGTGACACCGTCTCAGCTTGAGGAATTATAATATTAACCCTATTTTCAAGGTAATTTGCAGCGGCCGCATGCTGGTCGCTCTTGTGATGGGTTTTGCCAGCGGTTTGCCGCTTCTTCTGACCATAACGGTGTTGCAGGCATGGATGAAAGATCAAGGGGTGGATCTGACCGTGATCGGAATGATCTCCCTTGTGGGTCTTCCCTATACGTTGAAGTTCCTCTGGGCGCCGGTTCTGGACCGTTTTACGCTCCCTTTTCTGGGTCGCAGAAGAGGCTGGCTTCTGGTGTCTCAAGCGGCCTTGATGGTTTCAATATCCGGGCTGGGCTTCACGGATCCCGGGAAGAATCCATGGATGATGGCAGTTGCGGCATTTCTGGTAACCTTTTTCAGCGCCTCACAGGATATTGTCGTTGATGCCTATCGAAGAGAAGATCTCCCTGATAAAGAGCTGGGGCTGGGATCTTCTCTGTACGTTAACGGATACCGGGTAGGTATGTTGCTTGCTTCCGGCGGTGGTCTGATGATGGCAGATCACATGCCGTTTTTCATGGTCTATCAGATAATGGCGGCCTGTTTGCTGCCCGGTGTTGTAACCACGCTTCTGGCGCCGGAACCCAAGATTAATGTGGGAACTCCGGAGACCATGAGGGAAGCTGTTTTTGATCCGCTGATAGAATATTTCAGCCGACGGGGTGCGTTATGGATACTGGCCTTTATTCTTTTTTACAAAATCGGGGACACAATGGCCGGCGCCATGACAATACCATTTTATCTGGATATAGGGTTTTCAAAAACCCAGATCGGTGCGGTGGTTAAACTGTTCGGCTTCTGGGCTACCGTTGCCGGAACTTTGATCGGCGGGGTGATCATGCTCCGACTCGAGATCAATCGCAGTCTCTGGGTTTTTGGTTTTCTCCAGGCCGCATCCACCGCCGGCTTTGCGGTTCTGGCGCGGGTCGGCAACAGTCTTCCCCTATTGTCAACAGTTATCGCTTTTGAGAATCTCAGCAGCGGAATGGGGACCGCCGCTTTTATCGCATTCATGGCGAGCATTACCCACAAAAAATTTACCGCCACACAATATGCGCTGCTCAGCAGCCTCATGGGAATTCCCAGGGTGATGGCTTCAGCACCAACCGGTTTTTTTGTCAAAAACATGGGATGGGAAAGTTTTTTTATTGCCTGTACGCTTATCGCTGCTCCCGGCATGCTCCTTCTTTTTAAATGTGCGCCCTGGAATCCCCAAAAGGCGGGATGAAACTATGGAAAATAAAAAAGTCATCGCGAGAATCGAAAATCTTCAGCAGATGAGGAAAAAAATCGTTTCCATGTCCCCTGAAAACGCTTTGAACGCTATTTTAGATTTGCCCCAACCCGCTGCCCTGATCCATTCCTTCCCTGAAGAGGATTTTTATTTTTTAATCCATGATATCGGGCTCGAAGATTCTCATCCGCTGTTATCCCTTGCATCCGCCAGGCAGTGGGAATACATCGTAGATCTTGAAGTGTGGCAAAAACATAGAATCGAATTGAAATCGGTTACCCGATGGTTTGACCTTCTGTTTAAAGTAGACCCGAATCGTTTTATCAAGTGGTTCCTTGACCAAAAAACCGAATTCATGGAATTTTATCTATTCAAAAACATCGAAGTTAAAATCAGAGAGGAAAATCAGGATCCATCGGAATTTGGCAATGAGTTTTTCACATACGACGATATGTTTTATGTAAGGTTTCTTGACGATACCTTCGAGCTTGAAACCGAAGAAGGTGAGTCGGACGAAACCATAAAAAAAGATCGCGACGCGTTTCTTTCACAATTTTTCAAGACCCTTGCAGCCTTTGATCACATCACATATCAAAAGGTTCTGCTGGAGGCTTGCAGCGTAATCCCCGCAGAAACCGAAGAAGAAGCTTATCGACTCCGCAATGTAAGACTGGCGGAAAAAGGGTTTCTGCCATATGAAGAAGCCATCGGCGTATATCGGCCGTTGAAACCGGAAGATTTTGAAAAGCAGGATACAAAATTTATCACAGCAGATCCTGACCGGAAGCTGTTTTTCCCCGTTCCTTTCTATCATTCCGGAATGCTGGACCAAGAAAATCTTTTTACCGCTGCCTTGAAAAAAATAGAAATAGATGATGTTATTGAACAGATTCAGACCGAATTTGCGGGACTGTGCAATCTTATCATCTCTGCGGATCGGAAAAATATCAGAGAGAAAGACGAACTGAAACCTATTGTCAAAAAGGTCTGCGGATACCTGAATATCGGACTTGAACGGTTATGCCGGGACAACACGGCTCCGGATGCCGGTCACTGCGCAGTATGGATACGAAAATACCCGCTTTCCAATATTTTCAAGGTGGGATACGGCATAGCCCTTGATTTGAAATGGAAGGCCGAAAAATGGAGAAAAAAAAGCTGGTTTGAAAAACAAGGTCTGCTGCTGGGCTTCTGGGGCGAAGAATGGCTGGGGGTACTGGGGGGACTTTTGATTAAAAAACCGCTGTTTTTTGACAACTATAAAACAGGGGTGCTCTACAGGGAATTTATGTCCATGGAAGACATACGGGCTACGGAGAACGTATTGAGTGAAATTATCCTTTTTGACGATCTCTTTTCTTTAATGGCAATAAATCCCGAACCGGTTACAGACCGGTTTCTGATATATAAAAACTTTATCCTGACCCTCTGGGCAAGAGATTACCTCGGCCTTTCAGGGGAAATTGAACCGTTACGTCTTGATGAGTTCAAACGCCTATTTGATGATCTCTGGGCAAACAAAAAAAAGCCGTACAAAATAAGACGGTCCATGAAAGAATCGTTTTTAAGCTGGCTTTCAGACAGGACAGGTTTCCCCGATTACGAAATTTCCCGAAAACTGGGGCATACTCTGGAAAATCTTTTCAGTGAGATTGAAACCGAATACGGTGAAGTCTCAAGCAAAGATTTTGACTCCAGATATATTAACCTGTTTCTGATTCAAAAAAAATAAATAATAGATCAGCCACTAAGTGCTCTAATTCGTAAATTCGATTACGTATTTTTATCAAGACAACTAGCCCGTATAAGTTGCATTCTAAAAATTTGAAGTTTGAAGTGCCTAAAGTGAACTAAAGTTGAGGAACGCGCTTTCAGCGCGATCAATTATAATTAAAATTAATAGAATACCTTAACTTTAGGCACTTTAGTTCACTTTAGGCACTTTACACTTGTTCACATATGGAATGAATAAACCAGGTTATAAATACGTTACCGTATTTATGAATATATGTACTAAGGCACAAAGGCACAAAGAATGGGTATGAATTAAAAATGGCATCAAAAGAATTAAATTATAATCTTTGGTGTCTTCGTGTCTGGCTGAACGTTTACAAAAATAGAAAGAAAAAGCGACAAAAATGAACGACAACTTATCAAATGTTGAAATATCGGTCCAGGAACTGAAACTTCTGGTTAACACGTTAACAA
>CAZDAB010000193.1:0-6106 GCA_964502855.1 uncultured Desulfobacteraceae bacterium
ATAAAGTGACTGCAAGGACGAGCAGCATTGAAGCCCTGGAGGCCTTTCGTGCAAACCCAGATAAATTCGATCTGGTCATTACCGATTTTACCATGCCCAACATGACAGGTTTGGAACTGGCTAAAGAGCTTTTAAAATTACGGTCTGATATACCTATAATTCTTTGTACCGGGTATAGTGAACATATAAATGAATATAAAGCCAAAGGAAGCGGGATTCGTGCTTTTCTTATGAAGCCTGTTGTTTTGGGTGAAATTGCAAAAACGATCCGAAATCATGTGTCCAGATCATCGCATTAGTATTTGCGATTTCCAACCCTATCCACAACGTTCATTGTATCCCGCCAACATTTCTATTGCAGCCATATCTTTGGAACGACCAATCGCTTTTTTATTTCACCGTAAAAAGTCACTCCTATAAACGACTTCCCACCACCTCATAAACCTTTTCAAGAGCCTGATCCAGATTTTCCGGTTGGGTTCCGCCGGCCTGTGCCATATCCGGCCTGCCCCCGCCGCCGCCGCCCACAACGGATGCGACCTCCTTAACAATTTTCCCGGCATGAAATCGGTCGGTTAAATCCTTTGTAACCACAACGATCAAAAGTGCCTTGGAATCGGCAGAACTGCCAAGGACAACGATACCCGTTTTTAGCTTCTCTTTAAACTTGTCGGCCAGATCTCTCAGTTCAGCCGGCGTGCCGGCCGTAACCTTTTTAGCCAGTACCTTGATATCGTTGATCGATTTAATCTCTTCCTCGGTCCAGTCTGCCGACCGCATCGCAATCTTGGCTTTTAATCGTTCCACCTCTTTTTCCAGCGATTTCTGAACGGACAATATTTTCTTAATTCTCCCGGGAACCGCTTCAGGATTTTCTTTAAGCAACCTGGCGGAGTCATCTATAATCTTTGAGTTTTTTTGAATATATTCGACGGCGGCCATACCGGTCAGCGCCTCAATACGCCGTATCCCCGAAGCCACACTCGATTCCCCGGTAATTTTAAAAAAGCCGATGTTACCGGTCATATCCGTATGTGTCCCCCCGCAAAGCTCTTTGCTGATATCGTTTATGGAAACAACCCTGACACGGTCACCATATTTTTCTTCAAAGAGTGCTGTGGCATCTGTTTTGAACGCTTCTTCCGCATCCATCTCAACCATTCGGACAGGTGTATTTTTACGTATCTCTTGGTTCACCAGGGTTTCAATTTTATCCAGAGTTTCCGGATCGGTTTGGGAAAAATGGGTAAAATCGAAACGGAGTCTGTCCGGCGTCACCAGGGAACCCGCCTGTTTGACATGATCACCCAGTATTTTTCGCAGGGCAAAATGAAGTATATGGGTAGCCGTGTGATTGCATCTTGTAGCATCACGCTGAGACTTATCAACGGTAAGCGTTACGGTTTCCCCTTTTTCAATATGCCCTGAAATTATTTTACCTTTGTGGATAATAAGCCCAGTGGGATCCTTGATGGTGTCCGAGATTTCCATATCAAGATCATCACCGGTAATTTTTCCGGTATCCCCGGCCTGTCCACCGGCTTCACCGTAAAAAGGCGTGACTTCCACCACAACTTCAACCGTTTGACCTTTAGCCGCCGACCGAGTCTCCCGGCCGTCCTCTACCAGTACAAGCACCTTTGACTCACAGGATATCTTATCGTAACCCACAAACTCCGGCATTACGCCTGCGGCCGAAAGGTTTTTATAAGCATGGCTGATTTCAGCAAATGCGGCCACGGATCTCGACCGTTCACGCTGCGCTGCCATATATTGGTCAAATCCTTCCATATCCAGTGCCAATTCTTCATCCCTGACCACATCTTGGACAATATCGACCGGAAATCCAAAGGTGTCATAGAGCTTAAATATTAAATCACCCGGCACTCGGGTTTGACCTTTGGCCTTTAAATCGGCAAGTCCGTCATTTAAAATCTTAAGACCATGATCCAGTGTTTCTGAAAACCGGATTTCTTCGTTTTTGATGACATTGGTGATAAATGCCGCAGCCTCGGAAAGATCGGGATATTCGGGTTTCATGATATCAAAAACAACACGGGCGGTTTCATGAAGAAAGGGCCGTGTCAGGCCGATATTGCGCCCGTATCGGATCGCTCTTCGCATAATTCGGCGGAGCACATATCCTCTGCCTTCATTGGAAGGAAGGACCCCGTCGCCAATCAAAAATGCTGCGGCCCTACTGTGATCGGCAATGACTTTCATGGCCACATCCGCTTCACGATACTCTCCAATCCGCTTTTCAGAAAGATCCTCCACTTTGTTCATGATCGGCAGAATCAGATCGATATCATAATTTGTCGGCACGTCCTGTATTATGGAAATCAGCCTTTCCAGCCCAAGCCCGGTATCAATGCTCGGTTTTGGAAGAGGCGTCAGCTTGCCGGAAACATCCCGGTCGAACTGCATGAAAACCAAATTCCATATCTCTAAGAAACGATCGCAATCACATCCCACATCGCAATCCGGCTTGCCGCATCCAAATTCCTCTCCCCGGTCGATATGTATTTCACTACAGGGACCGCACGGACCGGTATCCCCCATGGCCCAGAAGTTGTCCTCTTCACCGAACCGTAAAATCCGGTTTTCCGGCACACCGATATTTTTATGCCAGAGTTCATGGGCTTCATCATCATCAAGATAAATCGAAACCCATAGTTTGTCTTCCGGCAGTCCATACCCGTTGGTCAACAGATCCCAGCCATAATCTATGGCCTTTTCCTTGAAATAATCCCCAAAGGAAAAGTTCCCCAGCATCTCGAAAAATGTATGGTGCCTTGCGGTATATCCGACATTTTCCAGATCGTTATGCTTACCCCCGGCCCGCACGCACTTCTGAGAGGTTGTCGCCTTTACATAACCTCTTTTTTCCTCTCCAAGAAAAGCGCGCTTAAACTGGACCATACCTGCATTGACAAACAGCAACGTCGGATCATCGGAAGGAACAAGAGAAGAGCTCCTTACGATCCGGTGATGATGTTTTTCAAAATAATCAAGAAATTTCCTGCGGATTTCGTTTCCTGTCATAAATTACTCCATTTTAGGCTTGCGGGGTCTCTGGTGATGGATCATCATGAGCCTCTTTATGCTTGTTTTTTGAAAAGCCCAAAGCTTCTTTGATTTTTATTAATGCTGAATTGTAAATATCCGGATTATTATCTAAAAAGTTTTTTACGTTTTGGCGTCCCTGTCCGATTCGCTCCCCATCATATGAATACCAGGAACCGCTTTTATCTATAACTCCGGCGGCCACGCCTGTGTCGATAAGATCGCCGGTTTGTGATATGCCTTGACCGTACATGATGTCGAATTCAGCATCAGTAAAAGGCGGCGCCATCTTGTTTTTAACAACGCGCACTCTGGTCCGGTTCCCTACAACCTCCTGCCCGTCTTTAATCGCTCCGATCCGACGGATATCAAGCCTGACCGAGGAATAAAACTTCAGCGCATTTCCTCCGGTTGTGGTTTCAGGATTGCCGAATACCACACCGATTTTCATACGGATCTGGTTAATAAAAATAACCGACGTCATTGTTTTGCTGATGGTGCCGGTTAGCTTTCTCAGTGCCTGGGACATGAGTCTGGCCTGAAGTCCCATGTGGGAATCTCCCATCTCTCCTTCTATTTCCGCCCTGGGAACCAGTGCGGCAACCGAGTCGATCACAACAATATCTATTGCGCCGCTTCTTACCAGCATATCCGCAATTTCAAGAGCCTGTTCCCCTGTATCCGGCTGGGCCACCAGAAGTTCGTCACAATCTACTCCGAGTTTCTTTGCATACGAAATATCCAGGGCATGCTCTGCATCAACAAATGCCACAATGCCTCCCTGTTTTTGGGCCTCGGAAACCGCATGAAGTGCAAGGGTGGTTTTCCCGGAGGATTCCGGACCGAAAATCTCAATGACCCTTCCTCTGGGAATTCCTCCAACACCCAGTGCTTTATCAAGAGCAAGGGAGCCGGTTGATATAACCGGCACATCGACAATGGGGCTGCCCCCCAGCTTCATAATAGCCCCCTTGCCGAACTGTCGCTCTATCTGCATCATGGCGCTTTCCACCGCCTTTTCCTTGTCCGGAGATATGCTCATGATATCCTCCCTTATCAATGATGATCAGGCAGCGCCCGATCTTCAATCAACAATAAATCCGCCAGTTTCGTATAAACAGCTCCTTTGGGTTTCAGTTCACTTTTATACAAAATGATCCTTTCGCCAAAAAAATGTTCGGATTCAAACTGAGTGAAGTCTTTCAATACATCATGTAATCTTATTGGATCTATTTTATCCTTTATCCTTCCCAGCGTAAGATGACCTTTGAAAGGTCTCTTCTCTTTTGGAAAGCCCATTGCCTCTAATTTTTCATCCAGCGTTTTTTGCAGTCCGGTCAGCAGGTCGAGTTGTTTTGAAATGCCCAACCATAACACTCGGGGCTGTTTTATACCCGGAAAAACACCGATTCCTTTTACCGCAAGCGATATGGGAGGACAGCCTGTAACCGATTCAGAAATAACCCTTGCGATTTTTTCCGTATCCGTCTCTTTGATGTCGCCTAAAAATTTTAAGGTGAGATGAATATTTTTCGGACGGACCCATCGGATCTTAAATCCATAAGATTTTATTTCTTCCTGAACCTTGCCGATAGTGTAAATTATTTTTTCCGGAAGCTCAATAGCTATAAATGTCCGTATGGTGTTTGACATAGGAAATTGAATATTTACAATTAAATATTGGATATTACATCATCTATTAGTTTTGATTTTAAATTTTAAGGGTTTAATTTCTCAGTAAATTATGCAGGTCAATATCATAAATTCATACACCAGGACTTTTCGAAATCTTATGTAAGAATTCCTTAAGTCTTCAATTTTCAATTGAAAATCTTCAATCAATTCAAAGCCTAAAAAATGAAACAGCATTTTTTTTACAAAAAACACGAAATTCATTGCTAAGCGGGTAACGTAAACTGCGGTTCCCCGATAAGGAATTTTCCTTTGGAAATCCAGCCTTTCAACATTTCAGCAACTTCGCGGGCCCTTACCATACTCGACAGCGGAACGGAAGGTATTTCCTCACCCCTGAATCCGATATGGCCGCTCTTTAGCTCTGCATAACTGACCTGGCCATAACTTTTTGAAATGCCGTTAGGGTAATCATGACCATAATCGACGATCTGGGTAAATAACTCCTCATCTGAAACCGCCGTATATTGAACAATCTCTTCGTTCAATATGGGTATGGGAACACCCAGGCCCACAGCAAGAGAACATCCATAGCCCTGGATGCTCACCCCCATCAGCCATTTGGGATTCATCTTTTTAAGATCTCCCATAACCCACAGGGTGCCTGCGGGTCCCACGGGAATACCCTTTTTTGTTCTTTTTACCAAAGGGTTATGCTGGGTGCCGTACCAAGCAACATATCCTGTTGATCCTCCGAGAAAAATACGAGTACCCAGTCCGATTGTCTTATAATACGGATCATTAAAAAGCGGACTGAGCTGTCCGCTCGAACAGTAATTTGCATTGGCTGCTTTGGGTTTCAATGTGCCCATGTATGTATAGACCGTCTTTTTAGTGAGATTTATGGCACAATTATAATTCTGATATCCGTTTCTCGGATTACACAAGGTGGCATGGGGAAGTTCGCGGAGTAAAATCTCCTTTTCGACCATCCGGTTTGGATAACAGTCTGTACCATAAGCGATGGCCTTTAAATGCACTTTTTCTCCCGCCACAAGATCCTGTATTACATGGCCGCCGCCATATTTGAATTCACCGGGATAGACCTTGTTTAATGGATCGTCCTCACAGGGCTCTGCGGCCCCGATATAGCAATCCACCGCGGCCACTCCCGCATATGCAGGAACATTGTTCAACCATACTTTGGAAGCTTTTATTGTGGGAACTGAATGTCCAAAATTGACAAACGCCCCGGATGAACACATGGGGGCAAAAGTACCTGTAGTCACAACGTCTATGCGCCTTGCAGCCTCAACGGGTCCCTCATCCCTAACGATATCGATGATCTCCTCAGCGGTAACCACAACAACTTCTCCGGACCTGATTCTTTCATTAATCTCCTGGTATG
>CAZDAB010000194.1:0-6088 GCA_964502855.1 uncultured Desulfobacteraceae bacterium
GATAAAAATGGGAAGAGGCGCTGAACCGTTTAAAATAAGAATAGGTAAACAGCATGAACACTGCGGGAAAAGACAGATAAAAACAGAGCCTGTTGAGCATGAATGAAGCACCGATGAGTAAAAACGATGAAATGCAGGCGGTTATCCATACCACCCCGGGCCGAACGTCTCCTTTGGGAACCGGCCGGTTGCTGGTGCGCGGATTTTTTGCATCTATTTTTGCATCGATTGCCCGATTAAATGACATGCCGGCGGTTCTGGCTGCAGCCAGGGCAACAATCACCCAGAACCAGTTCATGGCCGTGCCGCCCCCGGCAAAAAGCACACCGATTAGTGCAAAAGGCAACGCAAAAAAGGTTTGCTCGATCATAATAAGTTTCGAGAATTTCTTAAAATCCATATTCTTTCCACCGGCGGCTGACTTTTTCGATTATTTCTTCAGACATTCGGATCTCTTCAGGCCAATCCCGCCCCATTCCTTCCTCCCGGGTTTTTCTTGTCGCGTCTATCCCCATTTTTCCGCCAAAATTAGGATACGGCGATGAATGGTCCAGCGCATCCACGGGACCTTCCGATAACAGCAGATCTCTTTTGGGATCCACATTATTTAAAAGTTTCCAGACCACGGTTCTTGAATCCCGAAGATCCATATCTTTATCAAATACCACAATATACTTGGTTGACGCCATCTGACCCAGCCCCCAGAGTGCGTTAATCACTTTTTTAGCCTGTCCGGGAAACTTCTTGTCAATGGATACCAGGGCGCAGTTGTGAAACACGCCTTCCATGGGAAGTTCCATGTCCACAATTTCCGGAACCACTATTTTTAATAACGGCAGAAAAATCTTCTCCGTGGCCTTTGCCATATAACAGTCTTCCATGGGGGGTTTTCCCACGATGGTTGCAGGATAAACCGCATCATTTCTGCAGGTGATACAGGTAACATGGAATACCGGATAAAGATCCGCCGGAGAATAGAACCCAGTATGATCCCCGAAAGGACCTTCAATCCGTTCTTCATCAGGATCCACATATCCTTCAATGATAACGTCGGATTCGGCGGGCACAAAAATATCAATGGTCTTTGCCCGGGTTATTTGAATGGAACGGGACCCGATAAACCCCGCAAGCAAAAGTTCATCCATATCCGGAGGAAGGGGCGCTGTTGCCGCATAGGTAACCAAAGGGGATCCGCCCAGGGCCACCGCCACCTCCATCCGCTCTCCCCGGGATTTGTATTTGTCAAAATGGCGGCTGCCGTCCTTGTTGTACTGCCAGTGCATACCGGTTGTGGTATTGTCGTATTTGTGCATGCGATACATACCCATATTCTGAACCCCGGTATCCGGATCTTTTGTGATGACAACCGGAAGGGTAATAAAAGGACCGCCGTCTTGAGGCCAGCAGGTGAGAATGGGGAGCATGTCGAGCAAGGGCCCTTCCGGTCCGTAGATTCTCTGCTGGCACGGGGCATGTTTCACTTTTTTGGGTGAGATACCGGCCAGCTCTTTCAAGTCAAAAAGCATCTTTATTTTTTGGGTAAAACTGCCGGGAAACCTGATTTTAATTAATGCTTCTATACGTCGGCCAATATCGTCGAAAGAGTCACACCCCAGCGCCATTTTCATGCGTCCAAAGCTTCCGAAGGCATTGATAAGAAGTGGAAATGTTGATCCTTTTATTTTCTCAAAAAGAAGCGCCGGGCCGTGGGTTTTGCTCATCCTGTCCGCTATTTCGGTTACTTCCAGCACAGAATCCACTTCCGCGGAAATCCTTTTGAGTTCATTTTCAGATTCGAGTTTCTCGATAAATTCTCGAGTGTTTTTAAATGGCATAAGAAAAAAATCCTAACTCCAAATCTCTTTAAGCGGTTATACGGTTTAGGGGGTAACGGGTTATTTTCCAGTCAACTATTTTGATACTATCTGAAATCAGAACAAAAAATATAAATAAATGAACGCCATGTGTCAAGGTACAAAAAGATGCGAACACTATGCAAAATCCAACCGAACTTAGGGCTTCGACCCAATTATTTTCTCTGGTATAGGTTTGTGGATATTGACAATAATGCTCGATATCCAATTGTATTGATAGCAAATTTATTTCTTTAGAAAAAAGTTAATGCAGATTTTAATTCTAAAGTTCTTATAACATAATCCCGATAATATCATTTAATAATAATAAAAACTACCTCATAGGGAATCAGTCGAAATGAATTCAATTAATCCATACGCTTCAAACATTTCTCAACAGCCGGATTTTAGTGCAAACAGCAGAATCTACAATGAACTGTTGCTCACCCGGGTCGAAACATCCAACCAGCAAACTAAAGATATCACCCTAGTTACAGAAGAAGGTGACCGGGTAACGATTTCATCTTCCTTTCAAAGTCACGCGGTTTATTCAACTTATGAAGGGATATCACAATATACAGTTTCTGCCACCTCTGAAAATCTTGCCATGGAGAATACTGAACTTGCAATGTTTGAAGGTGAAAAATTCGAATATGAAAATACTCGCAACTTTTCAATATCAGTGGATGGTGATCTCAATGAACAAGAATTGAAAGCTATCAAAAAAGCGGTAAAGATAATCGATAAAATAATGACGGACATTCTTTATGGAAAAAATATTCCTGAAGTTTTGGCCAAGGCTGTAGAGATTAGCAATCTTAGCTCGATAGCAAGCCTTGAGGCAAATTATCAATATGAGAAAACCGTGCTTGTAGAGCAGACAGCGATACAGGAAGCAGTTACATATTCTAAGGACGGATTGGCTGAAAATATTGCATCGCCAAATAACAATGAATTAACTATTGAAAATCCGATTGATGAAATGATAACCGCTGTAAAAGACTCAGGCGTAAAACCGTCAAAATTTAAAAAACCCATAAAGAAATTATTTGCCAACATTTTAAACAATCTTGCGGAAAATGACCATCAAAACAAACCCAGGGCTCACTTGGCGAAACGAATCGGAACGGACCTGATTAACAGGATTAACCAGCTGCCTAAATAGTGCCCGAATGAAAACTAGGATTTTTCGTTAAGATCAAGGAAGACAAAAATTTTAACCACAGGAATACTGGTAGTATTTCGAGGATTAAAATTTGAGTCTGACGCAGATATTGGCGAAAAAGACAGTTTTCATTCAGGCACTAAATATGAAGATACAAACAACTACCCTTTTACACGACCCTATAACCGGTTTCAACACCCAAGTCATTTCTGATCCTCTTTACGGTTTCCATATCAACATCAGATCAGCTCCTCGGGAATGTCGGCATTGGTGTAAACCTTCTGCACATCATCACAATCTTCAAGTGTTTCCATCAATTTGACCATTTGCTCGGCCTCTATGCCTTGAAGGTTTACGGTTGACTGTGGGAGCATTGTAATTTCTGCAGCAATATAGGGAACCGACTGCTTTTCTATGGCGGCCTTTACCGCTTCAAAATCTTTAGGATCCGTAATGATTTCATAATTACTGTCATCTTCTCTTACATCTTCGGCTCCGGCATCAACGGCGATTTCCATCAGAGTGTCCTCTTCTACAGCGTCATTTTCCACAACGATATATCCTTTTTTTTCAAATATCCATGCAACGCATCCATTGGAGCCCAGATTCCCTCCGGCTTTGCTTAAAATATGGCGAATATCCGCCACCGCTCTGTTCTTGTTGTCTGTGAGAGACTCTATGAAAACAGCGGCGCCGCCCGGACCGTATGCTTCATAAATACTCTCTTCGTAATTCACGCCTTCCAGCTCGCCGGTACCTTTTTTAATGGCCCTTTCAATGTTGTCTTTGGGCATATTTTCACTTTTAGCTGCCAGGATGGCTGTCCGCAGCCTTGGGTTTGACGCCGGATCTCCTCCTCCAAAACGCGCAGCAACAGTAATTTCTTTAATAAGTTTGGTGAAAATTTTACCCCGCCTGGCATCGGTTGCACCCTTTTTATGCTTTATGGAAGACCACTTGCTATGCCCTGACATATTTCCCTCCTATTTTTTCCCAAATCCGATAATATAAATTTCTTTGCTCGCCTTTCGGCTGCTTTGTGGTTTGAAAATCTTGTGCCGGTTAAATTTCTGTTTAACGGCATCCGAAAATGTCTTAAAATCTTCTCCGTGAAAAATCTTACAAACAAATGATCCTCCGCTGACAAGGGTTTCTTGAGCAATGGAAAGCGCCGTCCGGCAAAGATCAAAAGACCTCGCACTGTCAACATGTCTGCTGCCGGTAGTCGTGGGCGCCATGTCGCTGAGAACAACATTAAAATCTTTTCCGGTTCGTTCAAAAAACTCATCATCCATGGAAAGGATATCTCCTCGATAAACCCTTACATGAGACGGAACCCTTTCAGAAACCTCTTTGAGGTCGATGCCCACGACCTCTCCTTTATTTCCGGTGAGGTCCGCAGCATAAAGGAGCCATGACCCGGGGGCACACCCCAGATCCAGGACCTTGTCCCCTTTTTTGATCAGATTGTATTTTTGCTGCATTTCCTTGAGCTTATAAACAGACCGGGCAGGAAAGCGCTCTTTTTTTGCCCGGCGTGCATAGTGATCTTGCCACCGGTTATGTTTCGCAGATGCCGGCTTCATTTCATTAAAATAGTTCTTCCATGGCCAGTGAGATGGTATTTACTCCTATAATTTCAATGCCTTTCATTTTGGTCATTGATTTCAAATTGCTTTTGGGAATAAGGCATCGGGTAAACCCCATTTTTTTTGCTTCGGCAATCCGGGTCTCAACATGGCCGATGGCCCTGACTTCTCCGGTCAATCCCACTTCCCCGAAAATAATGGTGCCTTTTAGAATGGGCCGGTCTAAAAAGCTCGACGCAACCGCAGACACGATTCCCATGTCAACGGCGGGTTCAACAATCTTAACGCCACCGGCAACATTGATGAAGATATCGTGTCCCATTAAATGCATACCTAATTTTTTTTCCATTACCGCCACCAGCAACGCCACCCGGTTGTGATCAATGCCCAGAATGGTTCTTCGAGGGTTTCCGAAGCTGGTGCTGCTGGCAAGCGCCTGTAGTTCGACAAGAATCGGCCTGGTTCCTTCCATGCTGGCCGTAACTACGGATCCCGGTGTATTTTCCGGGCGTTCGGCCAAAAATACCGCCGAAGGGTTGGCCACTTGATTCAGGCCTTTTTCTCTCATCTCAAACACGCCGATTTCGTTGGTTGACCCGAATCTGTTCTTAACCGCTCTTAAAATTCTGAACACATGCTCGCGATCCCCTTCAAAATAAAGCACCGTATCCACCATATGTTCCAAAAGCCTGGGCCCGGCTATAGCGCCGTCTTTGGTTACGTGTCCCACCAGAAATATAGAGGTTCCGGTCCGTTTGGCCAGGAGCATCAGCCGCATGGCAGACTCCCGAACCTGAGTTACACTCCCCGGAGCGGAGGTCAGGTCCGGGCTGAACATGGTCTGGATTGAATCGATCACCATGACATCCGGTTGAACCGAATCTGCCATCAACAGGATCGAATCCATATCGTTTTCGGAAACCACAAGCAAATCAGAGCCGGTGGCAGTCAGCCTCTGGCTTCGGATCCTTATCTGCCGGATGGATTCCTCCCCCGAAACATACAATACTTTACGCCTTGCTCCGGCAAGTCCATTCAGGACTTGCAGCATAAGGGTGGATTTTCCGATCCCCGGGTCTCCGCCGATGAGGATAAGTGTTCCGGAAACAAGGCCTCCTCCCAGGACACGGTCAAATTCGCTGATTCCGGTCAATAGACGATCTTCTTGTTCAAATTTGACAGAATCAATAGGAACCGGTTGTGTTGCAGGAAAAGATAGACTCCGCATGGCCCCTTGATCCGGTTTAACCGCCTTAATTTCTTCAACAAAGCTCTGCCATTCGCCACAATCAGGACATTTCCCCATCCATTTGGGCGTTTGATAGCCGCATGCCTGGCAGCAAAATACTGTTTTTGAAGTTTTTTTCACCATGACAAATATACTTTTACCCGAATTTCAGGTGTTACTAATCGAACGTCTCGGAAGTTCTACAACTATATGATATCAATAATCTTTTAATGGCAACCTGTTTGTGCCATCG
>CAZDAB010000195.1:0-6077 GCA_964502855.1 uncultured Desulfobacteraceae bacterium
TTTTTTAAGGGAGAGGTGTTTTTTTACTTGACTGACCCTTTAATGGGTGACCCCAATCATTTTTTACCCTCAAAAGGCGGGTTTAAGAGCGTTTCAAGCCTATTTTTTAACCTCTTTACCAATTATTATAAATGGTTATCGCGGTCCGATTCCAGCCCAGTCTGAAAAAGTTTATTGGTCTATAATTTCACATGGCCTGTTTTTATATTCAAATTCATCTAATAAAGATGAAAGTTTTACGTCCAGCCATTGAATAAGTTCTACCTGGCGTTCGTTTTCGGGATCATATTTTATTTTTATGTTTCTGGAAAACTCCCCTGTTTTCTCTGTTTTTTTTATATCCTTTGTTTTCTTTTTAGCCATTTTCTTTTCTCCTTACTTTGCTATATAGTCTGTGACATTCGAACCTTGAGGGACATCCATTACCGCTAAAATCAGTGCCCCGTCAACTATAATTGTCATGTATCATTTAAAGTATGAACTCTGTCATAATGGAAGTCCTTATAGATTCTGGTTTATTAAAATATTATACACATCCAGTTTTCAAATATCAATCTTTCAACGTCATAGTCTATTTTAAAGGGGATAAAGTTATAATCGAATGGACGTCACCAAGATCATATATTTTATACTACTTTAATCAATGATCAGGGTTTGACCCAAAGCATTGTTTGTTCTGACTCCTTTTTGATTTCAAAGGTGCCTGGTTTGACCCCATTCACGGAGTAATTTTCATATTGAATATTAAGCGTCATGAACTTTCTGCACGAAAGTCACCTATTACATAAAACTGTTGGTATCAGACTCTCTTCAAATACTCTCGGATCATCAAAGCCGCACTTGCTCCTTCGCCGGCGGCGCTTGCTACTTGTTTGGTACTCTTATCTCTTACGTCGCCTGCAGCAAAGATCCCTGGAATACTCGTTTCCATCAGATGCGGCTCGCGTTTTTCATAACCAGTTGGCAGTTCGCCGCCGTGAGCTAAATCATGGCCGGTAATGATGAAGCCCCAATGATTTAGCAAAACTCCACTGTTATGGAGAAAGCCGGTGTTGGGCTCCAAACCAATAAATATAAAAGCAGCATCCATTGACAATTCTTCCGTCTCTCCGGTCTGGTTGTCAAGCACTTTGAGTCTTGTGAGCTTCGAGTTTTCACCGATAAATTCCTTTACTTCAGTGTGCCACCGCACACTTATTTTTGGATCGACTAAGACTTTTTCTTGTATGATCCGGCTTGCCTTGAACTGTCCACCTCGCACGAGTATGGTTACATGTTCCGCAAACTTAATTAGCAGGAGACTTTCCTCAGCCGCACTGTTTCCTCCCCCTACGACCGCAACCCTCTTTCCTCTATAAAATGGGCCGTCACAGGTGGCACAAAAATGGACTCCTGCTCCTATAAGTTCGTTCTCACCTGGGACATTCAGACGCTTGTATCGGCTACCTGTAGCGATAAGGACAGTTTGAGCGCTATACTGTTCACCGTCTCCTGTGTGAACGCAGTGATAGTTGTGATAGGTATAAATACCGGTTACTTCCTGAGCCTGCAAAAGCTCCACGCCAAAATGCTCCGCTTGGCTCCGCAAGCGTTGTGAAAACTCCATTCCACCTATACCCTCTGGAAATCCAGGTATGTTTTCCAAACGTTCTGTTCCGGCAGCTTGGCCACCGAAAGCGGCTCGTTCAATTATAAGGGTGTCAATGAACTCGCGTGCAGTATAAAGCGCCGCTGTCAGACCGGCTGGACCCCCACCTAAAATGATTAGATCATAATGGTTGCGGCTTGCTTTGGTCTTCAGTCCGAACTTAGCTGCCAGCTCGGGATTGCTTGGTTCTGCCAGAAAAGAGCCGTCAGCAAAAGTTATGGTAGGAATGATACGTTTGCCGTTGTTGGTTTTTATGACAAACTTTTCACCGCCCTTATCTTCATCGATGTCAACCCAATTGTATGGAATTTGGTGTTCACCCAAGAATTGTTTGCTACGGCGGCAATCCGGACACCAATGGGCTCCGTACACTGTTATTTCTTGTTTAGACATGTCAAACCTCAAGAATAGTGATATTATTTTAAAACGTAAAAAAGGTTTAAAACAAGGAGACGCATGAGCATCGTCGTGACCTCCGCGTGCATGATTTAGATCTCTTTGCAACTGTTTAGCTTTTTCTGTCAGTAACTGTATCTACTGGAATCAGGATCTCGTTTCGCCGCAAGAACCAAGGGGTAAAGGGGGAATTGTATCGGGCCCATATGGGATCGCCCATAATGGTAAGGCCTCTTTTGTGAATCCACGACTCCAGTTCCAACTTGTACCGAAGGTAGCCCTTCTCGCTCCAAAAACCGGAGTAGCGCACTGCGGCCATCCGTCGAGCTGGAACCTGACGCAAGGTGATATTTGGGTTCTCTGGCTCTGGAAGGGTTTCCAGAGTGTACGAGGCCGGCATCATGAAGCTTACAGCCCACTTTTTCTGAACACGCCGCTGTCCAACGGGAGCCGTCATCTTGATCTTCTCCCCCTTTGGCTGTTGGGAGACGGGTGCCGTCATCGCCACTTTTTTGCGCGATCGGTTGTCTCCGGAAATGTAGCGAAAGAGCCTATTGAAGGCCTTGTTTCCAGCCTCTTCAAGGTTTCCTTGCACTATGGTTTCGGCGAGGATGTGGGATGCATAATCGCGGATCTCGAACTTATTGTCTTTTTCCACCACCTTGTAAGTAGCTTCTTCGATCGCCATGGCATCCATCGCACCAATGATTATGAAGGCTGCTGCAAGTGTTATTCGGATTGAACATTTAATGGATATCAATAAACTTAAATTAAACCGCCTTCTGAAAATATTCATTCTCATTACCATATAAAATCATATGCCCGCTTCCATGACAAGCAATAACCACACGGGATCATTTTTTTATTCTTCAATGACGACATGCACAAAAAGCTTTAATCAAGGATCAAGGTTTGATCCCATTCACATTTTTTATTAAATCGTTCTCTTTGTTTCGGGGCAGGAAGAAGCTTTTTGAGGTCAATTTCGCACAGGAGTTTTACCGAATCTTCTTGTTTATAAGAAAGTATGGACTCTGTCATAATAAAAATCCCTTTTGATATAGGTTTTATAACGATTTTACCTGCATAAAATTTTCAATGTGAATATTTCATCCGTGTCCTTAAAATCGGTATTTTCCTCCAGCATCTTCATTTTAATCAATGATCAAGGTTTGGCGTCTTCACATGCCGTTTCCGCATCAGACACCTCCAGGCCCTGGGTGGATTTGGGCGGTTTGATCCAAAATAACTTGATTGAAGTGAAAGAATCTCAAAGTAAGGCTCCACCGCCAGGACGATATCTCCAGCAGTTCGTTGAGGTGGGCCGGGACCCTGGCGATCCTCATCAGCATTGCCAACGATGGACAACCACAGGCCGGCTTCTTCTAAATGATCAGCGGCATTTTGTGCAAATCTTCTTCGATCATCTTCAGAACTGAATGAGTGAAAACAGCCTCTGTCAAATATAAAACCAAAAGGAAGCCCTTTAATTTTGTCTTTAAGAAAGTCAAGAAGTATGAAATCGCATGTAACGCCGGCTTTAGAAGCTTTTTCTTTTGCTTTCTCTATGGCAATATCCGAAATATCAGTACCAATAACCTGAAAGCGATTCTGTGCAAGCCATATGGAATTGTCTCCGGTTCCACAGCCAACATCCAAGGCTTTGCAGCTCAAAATAGGATTTTTGGTCACAGTTTCGATAAGATTGAAATCCGGATGACCGGCGTCCCAAGGCGTATTCCCTGATTCGTATCTTTTTCTGAAACGTTTTTCGATGGTCATCTGATTGCCCTTATAGAAATGTCCACGGGCGTATCCGAATGGGTAACATCAAATGATGTACACAGTAAAAGCGCTGCAAATATCTTCGATGACGCGTGTTTCATGGACACTTCTTTTAATCAAGAATCAAGGTCTGAACCCAATCAACTTGTCGGGCCAAAGCTTACAGAGAAGGCTGATAATCAAGGATCAAAGTTTGACCCCGCACTTTATTTCATAATTCAAGTTTTGACTCCATTCATGACCCCATTCAGTGTTGATCCAAATGTTTTGGTAGAAGTAAAATCAAAATTGTTATTCCAACCATTGCACTTAGAATCGATCCGGCCAAAATACCGACTTTGGCCATATTCAACAGGGAACCGTCCAAAGCAAGGCTTGCAATAAATATAGCCATGGTAAAGCCTATTCCGGCTAAAAAACCACCCCCTGTCATAACACCCCATCCAATTCCCTCGGGCAGCCTTGCTATACCAAAACGAACCGCCAGCCAGCTGAAGAGAAAAATCCCGGCAGGCTTTCCAACAAAGAGTCCGAGCATGATTGCAATTGCCACAGGAGAGGTAAAATCTGAGAACGAAATTGCAACCCCGGCGTTCGCCAGCGAAAAGATCGGCATAATAACAAAGCCGACCCATGGATGCAGCTCTTTTTCAAATCTTTCAAGAGGTGAAATCGTTTTTCGAGTGGCTTGTTCCATCCGGCGCAATACCGCATAGCGTTCACCGGAACTCTTCCAACCCCCACCTTGTAAAAACTATGCAGATTTCTGACACATTGCCAGCAGTCGGCTTTCACTGATCCAGGCTTTTGTTGGTGTCATCATACCAAATATTACGCCTGCAATGGTGGCATGAATGCCGGATTCATGGAACGCTATCCATACGAGAATCATGAGAATGATATAGACAGCAAGATTACGGATGCCGACCTTCATAAATCCAAATATAACACCGATACCTAAGATACCGAAAGCCAAGGCGGTTAAGTCGATATGATCCGTATAACCAATGGCAATTACTATAATGGCACCAATGTCATCGGCGATTGCCAACGATAGTAGCAGCACGCGAAGGCTGCCTGGAATTCGGGGACCCAAAACTGTAAGGCAACCGACCACAAAGGCAATATCCGTCGCCATCGGAATACCCCAACCGCGTTCGCCCGGCGCTCCATGCTGGAGTATAATATAAATTGTGGCCGGAATGATCATGCCACCGATAGCTGCAGCAATAGGCAATGCTGCCTGTTTCCAATCTCGAAGTTCACCCAATATCAGTTCCCGTTTGACCTCTAAACCGACAACAAAGAAGAATATTGTCATCAGGCCGTCGTTAATCCAGTGCTGAAAGGAGTGTCTCATACTCAGGGGGCCAATTCTGAGTTCAAACGGCGTGTTCCAGAAGGCCAAAAAATTTGCTGAAAAAGGAGAGTTGGCCAAAATAAGAGCAGATAGTGTGGTCAAGATGAGCAAAACTCCACTAACCGATTCTATGTGAAGAAAACGATTTAAAGGACTGACAAGGGCATCAACAGGATCTTGAGGCAGTTCAGGAAACTCACCATCAATTTTCACGTCTTTGACCATGAGAGAGCTTCTCTTTTCTTTTAAAGTTGTTATTGGTCTACCTAATATATCTGGTGGCTTCAGCGAAATTGAAGCATTAGAAATTACACGAGTCGATCCTAACCATTAGAGAATGAACCCGAACATGGGGCAAACGGCGCTACAGTCAAAAAAACGCCTGGTTTACGATGTCCCATAGGCCCTATTCTGTAATGATTGGGCATCAAAACCCAGGCATAGATTTTAATCGCTCCATCCTGGGCCAGTGCTGACAGGCGAGCTACAAAATCATTGCGATCTGTATCGCTGAGAAATATTTTTTTCGCTCAATGCCCCGGCCCATGACATGGTGCAACACTCCAGGGGCATCTAATCTTGCTAATCTTGGCATAACCTGTAACTCTTATATTGAATATCGAGCGTTAAGCACTTTCTGCGCGAATGTCCCTTATATGTTTTGACCCCAATCCAAAGTTTTGACGGGCATGAGATCCAATGCTAATTGAGCGGCGCTCCGGGCAACTTCTTCACAATAGTCCCTGTTTTTCGACCGGGAAACTTTACCCAAAATGTCAATACAATCCACGCTGCCAAATTGCGATACGAATTTCTTGTAGAGCATGCCCACCCGCAAGCTGGTTTTAAAAGATGGATGAAGATGCTCATTTTGAAAAACCCTGCTCC
>CAZDAB010000196.1:0-6067 GCA_964502855.1 uncultured Desulfobacteraceae bacterium
GTGTGTTGAGTAAAGTCGCCAAATGGGCACAATATGGCGTAGAAGGGGTTATTGCTAAAACCCCCGAACTTATTCGGCTTATTAAACGCAACTATCCGGAGTTGATCATCCACGCCAGTGTGGGCTGTAATATTCAGACCCGGGAACAGATGGAATATTATCGTGACATCGGCGCTACCCAGATTGTTGCCAGTACCGAAATCGACACCATGGAAAAATTGAGGGAGTTTAAAAAAACGGCGGATGAAGTCGGCGTTTCGACGGAAATACTGATTCATGGCAACCGCTGCATCGGCGGTGTGGGCAATTGCCTGTTTCATGAATTCACCAGGGATTCCTATATAAAAAAAGTTCACCACGATGAAGACGGTAATGAAATTGTTGAATACGAGGGATGGCCGGACAGAAGCGGCAGTTGCTTTCGTTTCTGCTTGTTAACTGAGGCTCAGCGTGAAAAACTAATGCGGCGCAAGAAAAAGAGCGTTGAGGAAATCGCCAGGATAAATGAAAGAATCCGCCGCAGGCCGAATGTCGCCTTTGCCATCAGGGGTGAAGAACTGAAACAATATGTTGATCTGGGTTTGCAAACCCTTAAAATACAGGGGCGCGAATATCCTATCCGCTTGATTTCAGATATGATACATGCATATCGCCTTCTCATAGACGGATATGTGAAGGGAAAAAATTCCGATGATCCGGAAATGCTCGTTGCGAATGATGATATCAAACACCTGGCTGCAGATCGGGATCGTGCTCGAATGGAAAAAACTAGAGAGCTTCACCAACAGATCAAAGGGATTTAAACCCTCAATCAACCGGAGGATCAAAAAATGACCACCAAAATATACGTTGTCCGCCACGGACAGACCGCATGGAATCTGGAAGAGGTCTTTCGGGGGCGCATGGATATCCCTCTGGATGACACCGGGAAAAAAGAAGTTCACCTGGCCGGCGAGGCGTTAAAAGATGAAAGCCTCCATGCCATTTACAGCAGCCCCCTGTCCCGTTCCATGGAAACCGCTGAAAACATAGCCAAATTCCAGAACATCAAAGTAGAACCTCTTGAGGCCATCATCGATATCAGTTACGGTGAATGGGAAGGGGTTCGCCTTGAAGAGGTTCGGGAAAAATATCCGGATCTCTACGATCTCTGGATCAAAGAACCGCACAAGGTTACTTTTCCCAAGGGCGAGAGCCTGGAACAGGTCCGCTTACGCACACAGATTGCCATTGAAGATCTGATTGAAAAACATAAAAATGAAAATCTCGCCCTGGTCGCCCATCGGGTACCGAACAAGGTGATCTGCTGCAGCCTGCTTGGAATCGATAATAGTAATTTCTGGCGGATTCAACAGGATACCGCCAGTACCAACCTTTTTACGTATAAAGACGGTCAGTGGATCATTTCCTATCTGAATGACACTTCCTACCTCAAAGTGTTGGGGAAACCCGCCCTTTCTGATTTTTAATAGGAAAAATTTATGAAAAAGACCGGCGTGTTTTACCATCCCAGCTTCAGCCGAAGGAGCTATCTTACAAGAGGTGCCCGGCTGGAAGATTTTCCCGGTGCCATCGAACATTTATTGGCTCTCGATAATATTACGCTCTATGAATCACCGCCCATTGAGGAAAAATGGATTCTGAAAGTGCATACCCCGGAACTCATCAAAGGTGTGGAGGCAGACCATCTCTGCTCAACCGCCTGGCATTCGGTAGGCGGCGTGGTGCTGGCCGGAGAAAAGGTCTGCACCGGAGAAATTGACAATGCATTTGCCCTTATCGGTGCCGGCGGACATCATTCGGGGAGAGACTACTTTGGCGGGTATTGCTGCTTTAACGATGTGGTCATCACCATCACCTATCTTCGCGAAATTCATAATATCCAACGGTTTGCAATTATGGACACGGACGCCCACCATGGAGACGGCACACGGGACCTTCTCAGAAACGATCCTGACGTTCTCCACGTCTGCTGCTGCGGTATGGAGTATGAATCACCGGACGGCACTAAAGTTGACATCCGCGCGCCGGGAAGCCCCTGGGGATTCTGGGGCAGGGGCGACACCGTCAACAATATAGACGAACAATATGCCGACAACGTAAAAACCGAGTTCTATCCACGGGTTAAAGATTTTAAGCCCGACCTGATCTTCTGGTATTTCGGGTTTGATACCCACCGGGGCGATTACGGCAGCCTGGGCTTGAGCGGCCGCTGCTATCAGGAAATTGCCCGCTTTATGAAAAAAACCGCCGAACAAGTATCCGAGAGCCGTCTGGAAGTGGTTTTAGGGGGCGGCTCCCGAACAGACATCGCCACCAATGTTATCCCGCCGATTATAGAAATATTAGCCGAGTAACCGAAAGAAACCCGGATAACCAACGTATTATATTTTTCAGGAACCGAAGCCTTTGATAAATGTTCAATTTTGTTCGAGTTCAAGGAACACGAAGATTTTAACCGCAGGAATACAAGGAGTATTTCGAGGATTGAAATCTGAGTGTGACGCTGAAATCGGACAAAAGGGGATGTTTATCAAGGGCTTCAAAGTTTTCCTACCGTGACTAGGTACAGCACCGTCTCTTCCTCACCGTCAACTCCCAACAAGTCGTTGATATTATCATCATAAAAAGCACCGATGGGGCAGGAACCGAGATTCATGGCGGTTGCAGCCAGCTGAACGTTCTGGCAGACATGACCCAGATCCATGGGGATGTAACGCATTGCACGATCCCGGTACTTGACCATGCACCGGAGCATCATTGCGGTCCAGATAAAGACGACTGCGGCCCGCCGTACCGTCGGCTGTCCAAAGCAGGCTATGGTAATTAATTGATTAAAACTACCATCTTGCAGGCATTCCAGGGAAAAATCGGCCACATTAAAATGGTAAAGCCCCTGGGTCACCGCTTCAACCCGGTCAATGTAAAGATAGGTTTCAAAAGGGTAGAGAGCGCCTGCCGAAGGTGCGGTACGGAGCAGATGGATTCCTGCGCGCGCAGTTACACCTTGAGCTGCCCACACCAGCCTGGACAGTTCCTCAATACTGAGGGACTCCGCTGTGTAATCGCGTTCAGATCGACGTTTGGCCAGGCATTGCCAGAGGTTGGCCGGACGGCTCAGGTCAGGCTCAGGCAACTGCAAGCACTCCGCTTTCGGGTAATTTTTGAATCCCCTCGTTGGCGGAATGGATCCCAGATCATCTCTCCAGGGACGATCTCGATAATATTTTGTGCCCTGAACATAACCAAAGGCAAGACCCTGTTTATAAAATGTCATTTCTTGCTCCTTTCATTTGAATGGAAGAAATTTTGCACGGCCATATGGTGAGACCTTTGCAAAACGCTCCCTTTTGCCCAATTCCGGCGTCAGGCTCAAATTTTAATCCTCAAAATACCCAATGTATTCCTGTGGTTAAAATTTTCGCCTTCCTTGGTCTTGAACAAAACTGAACGTTTATCAAAGGTCTCATGGTGGAATATTTAAAGTCTAAAAAGATTTGCAATTTTGTGTCAATCTATTTAAATTAGGGATCGGGGAGTGTTATAATTTACTCGCTCCATGAATAATCCGTAACTACACCGTACAAACTCATGCATAAGGGCTCGTAACGAAAAAACAATGGTAGACTTTAAAAATAAAGCTTTGGGACTCGCTTCAACGGCACTGGATTGGACGGATCGGGCTATCTTGAAATTTATATCACATGAATCTCTGCCCAAACCTATAGAATGTAAACCCGGCTGCCACTATTGTTGCTTTAACCAGGCGGTTATAACGCCTCCGGAAGCCCTTCTTATCGGACATCATGTAGAGCAGACTTTTACGGATCACGAGAAACAAGGGCTAATTCACAGAATCAAGCATGTTGTTGACGTAACAAACGGTAAAACCCCGGATGAAATAGCCATGATCCGGTATGAATTGCCCTGCATCTTTTTAAAAGACGGGATGTGTATGGTTTATAATGTCAGGCCCGTGGTATGTCGAACCTGCACTTCGATAGATGCAAAGCATTGTAAAGACGTATTTGAGTCCAGAGATCATATGGCCAGACTCAGATGTTATCACCATATCCGTGATATCTTTCAAAGGGTTCAGAAAGACCTGGTGGATAGATGCCGGGAAATGGGCTGCCAGTCCGATCTTTTGTTTATGGCAGGGGCCATAGGAAATTATTTTAAGCACCCTAACCCCACTGATGCATGGCTGCAGGGAAAAAGAATTTTTTCTTGCTACTCTTGACGGTCTTGTAAAAAGTCGAGAATTCGTTTTTGTCGTCATTCCGGCGAAAGCCGGAATCCAGTAAATTCAATTACTTCTGGATGCCGGATCAAGTCCGGCATGACGGTTTTGGGACTTTCAACTAACTCAAATAGCAGTTGTTTCCATAACAGGCTGTTTTTAAAAGTTATTTCCGGTTACAGTGCCGCAGAGCGGCATAATCTAGCTTTTTACGAGACCGTTACTCTTTTTTTTCAAGCTGATCTTTAAATTTTTCAGCAAACTCCGTTCTAAAAATCTCTATATCCATGGCCTCATCGTACTTGCCCAAAAAATAGAGGGCCATGCCCTTGTATATATGCGCTTCCTTAATATCAGGTTTGATTTTAAGAACATCATCAAAAAATTGCAGGCTTTCTTCAAAGTGTTGCATCCCCAGCAAGGCATGCCCCTTTCCCAATAAAGCATGGGGGTTTTGGCTTTCCCTTGCCAGAATTTTATCAAGAAGCTCGATGGACTCTGGGTTCCGCCCCATATCCGTCAGGCAGTAGGCCTTAAGCTGAAGCGCCATTAAGTCTTCAGGATCGCCGGCCAGTTTTTTATCACAGCAATAAACCGCTTCTTCCAAAAGCCCCTTTTGAACCAGTTGCGGCGACACATCCATCCATGAAATCTCACCCTCGATTTCAAGGATTTTCGCCATTACGCCTTCGTAAGCCACCTCCATGACCCTTCTTCCGGCGGAAACCACCGGCACGCCATGGCCGGGCAGGATATTTTCAATGTCTCTTTTGAGTAGTTCCTTGACGCTAAACAGGTAATGGTCCAGTCGGCCTCCTGCTTTATCGTCAACATCGGCCATGCCGTAAGGCAATATGGTATCGCCGGTAAAAGCTGTTTTCGTGGGCGCGTGATACAGAGATATGCCGTCCATGGTATGGCCGGGCGTCGGAATCACCTCCCATTCAGAGCCGCCAAGGTCAAGAGTTTCTCCTCCCTTAACTAAGGTCAAGGGAAAATCGGTTTCTTTTATCATCTCTTTGAATCTGTCAGGACCCTTTTCATGAATGATAATCTCAATATCTTTGTTTTCCATAATCGTGGGATAATTTAACAGTTCAAAAAGACCCATGGCATGATCCCGGTGACCGTGGGTGAGAACGATTTTCTTAATGTCCCCAGGGTCATAATCAAGATCGAAAAGCGCCATAAACGACGTGTAGTCGTTCCCAGGATCCACGATGGTCAGATAATCTCCTTTGAGCACGTATATGTTTGAGGAAAAATCATATCCCAGCATAAAGACCAATTTTTCAAAGATCGGATCTGTTTTGTGTGACGCTTCTGCTTTATTAAAAATTTCAGCAATGGTGACCCAGCCCGGGTGTTCCGGCTGTTCTGCCACAGAGGGGTACTGCTGCTCTAATTCCTTGATGGCTTCTTCCATTTCTTCTTTGCTTTTTTTAGTTTCTTCGGTCATCTACACTTCCTTTGCAATTTGTTTTGAATGTTTATTCAGGCCACAAAGTCATCAAGACACGAAGAAAAACATATAAAAAATTTGCTTTGTGTCTTGGTAACTTTGTGGCAAAAAATTTGCTACCGTTATCTAAGATGGATTAATAAATACAATGCCTATAAAAATCAAGCTTATTTATAAAAAAAACCCCTTTCCGGAAAAACCGGAAAGGGGGATCACGATAATACACTTATAGCTCTTCCCCCGACCTTTGGTAATAAAGGCTTGAAGGCTCGGGGGAAGAGGGTTTTGTTGTTATAGGTTACTGAGCTATGTAAGGCACAAGGAAGGGCAGCTCCATCCTCTCCTCGGGCCACATCTTCACG
>CAZDAB010000197.1:0-6053 GCA_964502855.1 uncultured Desulfobacteraceae bacterium
CCATTTCCATCTGCTGTGGACAACACCCCCAAGCCCTTGTTTTTTTCAAAATAATCTTTGATATTCATGGTATCCTCCTTATCAGTTTTTCTAAGTTTCAATATAAGCCTGAAAGCGATAAATGCAATAAGGGACAATTATCGGTTTATTCATAGGTGTTTCCTGCCAATATTTTTATGTTTTGAGCGTTTGTTTAATGAGATTGTCTTGACCTATCGGAGATCAAAGTCAAGAGTTTGTGCTGCTTCGGTTAGAGAAGAACAGGGGCAAAACTTTTGGCCGGATCCCCTTGTTGAGGAATATTTTGTGGAGTTTTTTTGGGAAGATATGAATTGTGGGGAAATCACTGGCAGACGGTGACTCCCCCTAATGATATTGACTATTTCTTGAGCTTTGCAATCATTTCCTCGACTTCCTCATACCCCTCCTTATAAAACTTCTCTTCATCAGGATCTAACTCTCGTAGAAGGCGAAGAAACTCCCCGGCGTGCTCTTTTTCTTCATCGGCAATGTCTAATAGAACTTCCTTTGCAAGTTTGTTATCCGTACTCTCAGCGGTCTGTTGATACAGTTGTATGGCTTCATATTCCGCAGCAATCATAAACCGGATCGCACGGACCAGTTCCTCGTGTGTAAGCTTCCGATCACCTTTCAACACTGTAAATGGGTTGCAGAATTCCGGCATTTATTACCTCCTTTGTTTAAGAAAATCCTTTCATATCTTTCTTTCCTCAATCCATGTTTATTACATAACATAAACGCTTGCCCAAGGCAAGTCGTAACTCTCGTCGTTGCAAGGCAAACGCATTTGAATCCCAATACGGAAAGAACGCTCCACGACGGCGTGTATCTCTTTCCAACCGACTGAAAGTTGTGCTCATGAGTTCTGATTCAGTGCTCAACCAATATTCCAATGGATGTGCCGAAGGCGTTACACCGGTTTGCTGCTGATAACAATTAAAAATGCCGGATTGACAATAAGACCGGAATCTGGTATTCAAATTTCAATTACCGGCATTTGAGTAAATTGCCGGTGCATGCCTAACTGTACTATATGTCATTGTTCATTTTATTGCCGCGCATCGCTGGAACTTTTGCTTGTTGAGACCTTCACAAAACGTCCCCACAGGGTCATTACCATGAAAAATTCAAGTCTGGATAAGAACAGGCAAGGAGGATGAATTGGATCATTCAAAACCGGTTCTAGTTGCCGGAGCCACCGGCTACGTGGGCGCACGCCTGATTGCGCGATTGCTGATGTCCGGATATCGCGTAAGAGCTATGGGAAGATCCCTGGCCAAAATGACATCACGGTCCTGGGGGAGTCATCCCATGATCGAGCTGGCTCAAGGAGATGTTCTGGACCTGCCGTCCTTTAAGCGAGCGGCCAGGGGCTGCGGGACGGTGTTTTATCTGGTGCATTCTATGATTGCCCAGAAAAAGGGATTTGCGGATGCCGACCGCACGTCGGCCCGAAATATGGTAGCGGCGGCAGCGGCCCAAGACCTGGAAAGAATCATTTATTTAGGGGGGCTCGGTGATGTTAACCACCCCGACATGAGCGAACATCTGCGCTCGCGCCACGAAGTCGGCAATATTCTCCAGTCCGGCCCGGTACCCGCTACCGTGCTTCGGGCCGCCATGATCCTGGGATCCGGCAGCGCTTCTTTTGAAATGCTGCGCTATTTGGTCGAACGCCTGCCGGTGATGTTAACGCCCTGTTGGGTTCACACCCTCTGCCAGCCCATTTCGATTACCAGTGTACTACATTATCTCCAGGGGTGTCTCGAACACGATGAAACCATCGGCCAATCCTTTGACATCGGTGATCTGGATGTATTGATCTATAAAGAAATTATCGACATTTACGCTCAAGAGGCCGGCTTGCGCAAACGCTTGATTATCCCGGTTCCCCTGCTGACCCCCAAACTAAGCTCCTATTGGATTCATTTGATTACGCCGGTTCCGGCCTCCATTGCCATGCCCCTGGCGCAGGGCTTGAGTATTCCGGTTGTTTGCAAGGACAATCGCATACGGTCCATCATTCCGCATACGCCTTTAAGCTGCCGTGAAGCCATTCGAATCGCTTTGGAACGCATTAAAAACCGGGAGGTGGAAACCTGTTGGACCGATGCCGGATGCCTGCTTCCTCCGGAATGGGCCTATTGCGGTGATGCGCAGTACACCGGCGGGACCGTTTTGGAATGCGGCTACCGAATCCGGATAAAAGGGACGCCCCAAGAGATCTGGGCGCCGATCCAAAACATCGGCGGAGAAACCGGGTGGTATTTCGGAAAAGCTCTGTGGAAGCTTCGCGGGGATTTGGACAGACTGATTGGCGGCTTCGGTTTGCGCCGGGGGAGACGGCATCCATCCGAGCTGCGGGTCGGAGATGCCATTGATTTTTGGCGTGTTTTGGAAGTGGAGCCTGAACGGCGGTTGGTTTTATTGGCTGAAATGAAACTGCCGGGAGAGGCATTGCTTGAATTTCGAATAACACCCCGGGCTGACGGCACTATCGAACTCGAACAGCGTTCCCGCTTTTTGCCCCGAGGGCTTGGAGGCATACTCTATTGGTATGCCTTTTATCCCTTTCATGAGTGGATTTTTGGCGGCATGCTTCGAGCCCTTGCCGGAGCCATCGGCAAGTCCGTGGTTCGCGGTCCCGAACGGTTTACGCCCAGATTGCCGGATCGTTGTGAACTCCCCCGGCAAAAAACCTGACTCATAGAAGCAATTAAAACATCCAGAGCCAAACAGAATTCGTAAGTGCCGCATGGCAAACGAATTTGATTTCGGTGCAGCGTGAAGCGTTCTCCCTGTATTGGGATTCAAATTCGTTTGCCCTGGTAAGTGCCGACATATGGCTTGACACCGGCGAAAAAGGTGCATAAATTTAGAAGTAATTTTTATATTTTCCTTTTATAAAGGAGGTATAGCATGAAAAAACTATTAAAATGGGGAGTTATAATCATTGCAAGCCTGGTGGTGATCATTATTGCAGCCATTTTGATTATTCCCAGGGTTGTGGATGTTCAAAAATACAAGCCCATACTTGAGAAAAAAATCGCCGAAGCTTCCGGACGTCCCTTTTCCGTCAGTGATGATCTTCGTTTTTCCCTTTTTCCGTGGGCCGGCATCTCATTTTCTGATCTTCATTTAGGCAATGTTAAAGGATTTGAAGAAAAGGACTTTGTAAAGGTTAAATCCTTTGAAGCCAGGATCAAGCTCCTCCCTTTGTTATCCAAAGATATCCAAGTTAAAAAGTTCATCTTAAATGAACCCCGAATCGTTTTGGTAAAAAACAAAAACGGCCGTGTAAACTGGGAACTGCCCCAAAAAACCTCCAAACCAAAGAAGGACGAGAAAGTACCGGTTGGAAAAATTTCCGGAACGGGTCTTCCCATTAGTGCGCTGACGGTTGAAGATTTTTCCATAAAAAACGGGATGGTTCTGTGGATTGACCATGCCGCAGGGACACGTAAACAAGTATCGGATATCAATTTAACCCTGCAAGAGGTATCGCTGGATCGGCCCGTGCAGGTTAAACTCTCTGCCGTTATAGACACGCAACCCGTGTCAATACAAGGATCTATAGGACCGGTGAAAAAAGGTTTAAAAGAGGGATCCGTTTTTATGGATTTATCGTTAACCGCTCTAAATGAGTTAACCCTGCGGCTCAAGGGAGCCCTCGAAAATCCGGCGGTTACCCCCGGGGTTGATCTGGACCTGAAGGTAGCTGAATTTTCACCTCGAAAAGTGGCGGCCGCTTTAGACCGGACGTTTCTCATCCAAACGGCCGATCCTCACGCTTTGAATCGCATGACCCTCGACGCCCATATCAAAGCAAACTCAAAACAAGTGTCGGTCTCCGACGGTATCCTGGGTCTGGATGAATCCAAACTGATTTTTTCGATGAAAGCTTCTGATTTTTCCAGGCCTGCCGTTAATTTTGATCTGAATCTGAATCAGATTAACCTGGATCGATATTTGCCTCCAACATCCGGCAAGAAGTCGTCCGCAGAACAACAGGATCAAGAGACGAAATCTCAAAAAAAAGAAAAGGGTAAAGAATCCACGCCCGGACCGACAAAAAAGGCGGATTACACACCTTTGCGTCGGCTTATCCTGGATGGGCAACTGAAAATCGACAAGCTCATTGCAAATAAAGCAAAAATTCAAGATGTAATCCTGAAAATCCATGCAAAAAACGGGATATTCAACCTGGATCCCCTGAGATTAAAGATGTACCAGGGAAATGTGTCCGGCAAAGCCACGTTCAACGTGACCCAAGATGTACCCGAGAGCAATATAAGCCTGATCGTCAACAACGTTGAGGTCGGCCCGTTGCTGAGCGACGTCTTGGAGAAGGACATTCTGGAAGGGGTCATGCAGGCAAACGTGACGTTGGCGATGTCCGGCACCGATCCCGCGTTACTCAGAAAAACGTTGAATGGTAACGGCGAATTATTGTTCAACAACGGTGCCATAAAAGGAATCGATCTTGCCGGAATGGTCCGGAATGTCCAGGCTGCATTCGGTCTTGCAGAAAAATCGGATCAGAAATCTAAGACAGATTTTTCAGAACTTAAAGCTCCCTTTACCATCACCAGAGGGGTGATGAATACGCCGCAAACCAGTCTTAAGTCGCCTTTGCTGCGAGTCATTGCAAACGGAAATGCCGATCTCGTAAAAGAAACTTTGGATTTCCGGGTAGAGCCCATGGTCGTGGGCACGATCAAAGGGCAGGGGGATGAAAAGCAGCGTTCCGGAATCATGGTTCCGGTGTTAGTAACGGGAAATTTCTCTTCTCCAAAATTTCGACCGGATTTCAAAGGCGTCGCCGAACAACAGCTCCAAGAAAAAGTCTTGGAATCAAAAAAAGTAAAAAAAATATTGGAGAAAGAGGAGCTGAAGCAGCTTCAAGAAACCACCAAAGGCCTGCTAAAAGGAGTAATCGGCAAGTAGGCCAAAGCCCCTACGTTCTGAGATCTTTGTAAAAAATGGGGGTATCAGTCATTCGTATGCAATTTTTCTGACACATTATTTTTACCCTTAAAAGGATATGTTATCAATATTTTGGTACCCTTCATCGGACGTGATTGAATCGTCATTCGACCTTGAAGCAGATTGACCCGTTCTTTCATGCTTCGAAGTCCCATCCGCTTCTCTTTATCTAATTTGAGTTCCCGCGCCTTTACATCAAAACCTTTGCCGTAGTCTTCAATACGAAGGATAATATTCGGGTACGCTCCCACCATTTTGATGGTTGCCCGTTCGGCATGGGCATGTTTGCGGATATTATTCAGGCCTTCTTGAACCAAACGGTAAAGATGGATTTCAGTATTAGAATCAAAATTTAATTTATGTATACCGGCTGATTGAAAATCAACTTTTATTCCACTATTTTCGGAAAACTCACCGCAATATATTTCAAGCGCCTTTATAAGGCCTATTTCATCAAGAACCGGCGGCCGTAAATCATAGGCCAGATTCCGAACGGTTGAAATGGTCTGGTCGATAAGGTTGGAATATTTTGCCATCTTCACCTTTAATTCATGAGGTATTGCCGGTTGATCGTCGAAAATCAGATCACAGCCGATTTTCAGCGTAGAAAGGTTTTGGGCAATGCTGTCATGCAGCTCACGGGAAATCATCTGCCGCTCACGTTCCTGGGCTTGCATCAGCATTTGAGAAAGATTGAAAACAAGATCTTCGGCCCGCTTGAGCTCGGTAATATCCATCGCTGCCACAATAACCCCTTTGGATAAATCGGACGGATCCAAAGGACTTCCCTGAAGAAAGCAGTGAATTTTCCTGCCATCCTTGGTCACCCACCGTGTCTCCAAATTTCCGACTCCCTTTTCCTCAATTTCGGAGTAAAACTCGTGACCGACACGGTTATACTCCTCAGCATCCGCATAGAGCACTCTGGTGCTTTCTCCAACCAGGGAACCCTCTTCGTAACCCCAGATTCGGTCCATGGCCCTGTTGGCCCAATCTATTATTCGATTTCGGACCAAACCAATCCCCACCGGAGAAGCAGCGAGTAT
>CAZDAB010000198.1:0-6003 GCA_964502855.1 uncultured Desulfobacteraceae bacterium
CTTGATTGATCAAGCGCAACGAGGTTTTTTATTTTTTTTGGCGGTGAATCAAGGATGCGTCTGCATCCAAAATGTGAATTTATTTTAGAGCGAGATCGATGCCTTTATTTATTGGTGTTTGTACCAACTCCTTGACCGTCCTCATGTATTCATCCATACCGTAATAAAATAGGGTATTGTGATCGGCTTCGGGTATCTTTATCAATTTTTTATCCGGAGCAGGACAGGCATCAAAAAGGGCCTGCGCATCACTGAAGGGTATGATATGATCATACTCGGCATGGATAAAACGAACGGGCTTATAACAATTTCGAACTTTATCAATATTGCGAAGCCCCTCTTGCTCACGGATTCCCATGGCATGAATATTCACTCCGAGCAATTGTAACAGAGGCGTGAAATAGGCAAAGCCGCTTTCAATGATGAGTCCGTCAATCTCATTTTGATAGCTTCCCGCAAGCTCAAGGGCGGAGGCGCTGCCCAAAGACCGTCCCATGACAATCAAGGAACCGGTATATTCATGGGCATTGAGCCACTTCCTGAAATAATCGAAGACAGCATGACAGTCACGCATCATCCCGGTTACGGTTGGAGTTCCGGTTGAGCGACCGTATCCGCGGTAATCTACGGGCAAAAAATTAATACCGATATTCGAGTACATGGGGCCAAAATCGTTATAGTCTGATACAATCTCTCCATTGCCATGAAAAAAGAGTATAACCGGAGCAGCCTTATCGGAGCCGTGAAGTCGTGCACCGATGAAAAGGCCGTCTTCTACGGGTATGGTAAAGTCCTTTGCATTCTCACCGGGTGGCGATATGGATTCTTCAGGCCTCGGATGAAATAAAAACCGAAGAATCTCGGGCCGGTCAAAAGCGGAATAATCGATCTGCGATACATGGGTCATGGATTTTCCCTTTTTGGTTTAAGGCCTTCTGAATAGATCGTCAGGGTCAATGCGGTTTAAATCCTGTTTCATAATAGAACATCTAATTGAGCGAAAGTCGAGGCTTGCCCGCCTCGGGTGTGGATGCCCCAGATTCAAGGCGTCACGAGTGCAGCCGTAGTGAACTACTGCAAACCCGTGACAACGCCGAAGATGGGGTATCATCGGCTTTCCGAAAGGTAAAAAAAACCGATATAAAATAACAGAATTCATATCTCACTGATAGTAGAGATATTAAAATGTCGTCGAATCATCGAAATTCTTCTTGAAATAAATATATTATGACCGTTTTCGGTTTTGTTTACGCTCAATTAGATGTACAACAGTGTCAGGTAGTTGTAACTTCTCAAACAATTATGGCGGTGTACAGGGGTGTTAAAACTAAACCCGCAAAACTGTTAAAACTCGCCGGCAAATTTGCCGACAACTGATTTACAATTGGTTTACAATACCTAAAATATGGGTTTTATCAAAGATGTTTTGATAAAATTATTTCGTGCAAAATTTTTTTTAGAATTTTTTAGAATTTTTTTTAAATATTCTGTTAATTCTGAATAACCCCTTCCGTGATATTGAAATTCGATATCACAACCATAAAATCGACTTAAAATTTCAAAATATATCGCAGTAAGATGAAATCAGGGTTATGTGCATAGACGTTGAAGATATTTGTATCTATGAAAGAACTTTTTTTTATAGCCGATTAGTGGCAATTACATAAAATTAACCCATAGATGCTGTAGGCATAATGTTTATTTTCCGTCTTTGGAAAGCATCGCAACTACCGTAGAAATCAAGTTTAAGGAATGGTATTCTGGGAGTAATGCTCTAAGAAAATTATGCGCAATTAATCAAGTCGTCATGTATAGTTATGCGTAGTGAGATTCTCTGATTCCTGGACGCTGGAACCTGAAGCCCAAAAGCCATTATGTATACAAATGATGATGTCCTCAATATGAAAGCCACTGCCTTATAATTAGAAAAAGTATTCACTTGGGGATCTGCTTTTTCATGGCGTGTTGAAAAGCTTCAGGCGAGCCGGTGTCTCTCCTTTTGAATTCCGCGAAACAATATGTTTTTTCTCAACATTTTTCAGGATCTCTTTCATTGTTTCGATATATATTATTTTTCTTATAGAATCCCCTTTTTTATGCCGCTGCGCAAGCATTTTTTTAAATCGGCACGCCTCACCTTCCGCACGCAAAACAACCTCCTTTTTATAGCCTGCCGATTCCTGAAGAAGTCGCGTTGCGTTGGCTTTTGCTTCCGGAATTTTTTCATTCCTGTAAGATTCGGCGTTATTGATCATTTTTTCCCGGTCGATCCTCGCTTTGACCACATCAGAAAAATACCTTTCGACCCGATCCGGTGGCTTAATATCTTTGAGTTCAACAAAAGAAACTCTTAGACCGCTCTCTGAGTTATCGAGCCGTTTTTGTAGTTCGGTTTTTATATAAATTGCAATTGCCTGTTTGCCGCGTGTCAATGTTTCATCTATGGGCATGCTTGCCAGACAGTGGATAATGGTGTTTGCAGCCATGCTCCTCAACAAGATTTCCGAATCTTTAGATCTAAAGAGATAATTAAACGGATTTGTGATGGTATATTGTATGATGCTGGCAACATTGACCAAGTTGTTGTCGCCGGTAATACAGTATGAATCAAGACCGGTCAAACTTGAGAATATTTTTGCCTTGGAGTCCTGCGTAGAGGCAGAATAAAAATCATCTATTACGATTCGGCTAACAAAGATTATCGCAACCCTGGTGACACGGTCGACAGGCCAAGGAACAGCATAATGAATGCCCGGCTGGACTTTGTCGTCTATGACTTTTCCAAATCGTTGCAGGATCCCGATTTCATTAGAGGAGATAGAATAAAAACCGGACGAAAGATACAGTATAAACAGACTCGCGATTAGCCATCGAATGAATCTGATCAATAGGGACGCTTCGTGGATTATGATCTCAGAAAAATTTTTTTTAAGCCAGATCATTTGGCGGGTTTCCCATCAGGATTGTTAAGATACCGAAAAATATCCGAGTCGGTTGAAAGGACAAGCGTGCTCTTCTGACCCAGAATGTCCTTATACATCTCCATTGATTTTGTAAATTTAAAAAATTCTTTATCCTTTCCGTAAGCCTCGGAATAGATTTTGAGTGCCTGCCGATCACCCTCCCCTTCGAGGATCTGGGATGTCTTGTATGCTTCTGCGAGAATTTCGGTCACTTCGCGATCGGCTTTTGCCTTGATTTTAGTGGCTGCTTCCTTGCCTTCGGCACGAAATTTCATTGCTTCTTTTTCGCGCTCTGATTGCATCCGGTTGTAGACTGCCTCAGCAACTATTTTAGGATAAGCGATTCTGCGGATACCTACCTGAGCAACTTCAATGCCGTATTTTTTCTTTGCAAGCATATTCGTATTTTTTTGGATTTGTTTTTCAAGATCAACGATTTTGACTTCAGCGAGATTAGTGTTGATAATATTGTTTAAACTGTAATCCCCTAAGGCATTTCCTAACTCGGAGTTTACCATATCTCCGAGCTTCTGAACGGCAATATCTGTCGTCATTAAGGACTGAAAAAATAGCAGAGGGTCTTGAACACGCCAACAGATGTAAAATGTCATTACGATGGGATTTTTATCTCCGAGTAATAACTGAATCGGCTGAGTGGTAAATGTATGAATACGCCGGTCGATCCGGTTGACGCGGTCGATAAACCCTGGGCACTTCAAGTTAAACCCGGCAGCTGTTAATATTTTTACCGGTTTGCCGAATCGGGTCACAACCGCATATTCGCCCTCTGACACTGTAAATGCGCTTATTGAGATAACCAGTAACGTAAGAATTGCCGATCCAATGAATACAACAGTTTTCATTGTTCTGTTTCTCCCTTTATAACGTGGGGACAATCGATTCAAAATCCATCCACACCTCATGTTCTCCTGAACCGGGTTCAATTATAATTTTTTTCTTATCTTTAAGTACGTTTTTTAATGTCTGAAGATGAATACGCGTCATAGTTACCTGTTTTTCCAATGCTGTTTCAGGAAGCAAAAGGATAAAACGTGTGGTAGATCCTTCCGCCTTTTTGGTGCGATCAATAATGTAACTCCGGGATTTTTCGGTGCGCTTTTCTGCATCACCACGGGCGTCGGGAATGACTTTATTTTTATAACCAAGAGCATCGTTGATGAACTTTTTCTTTTCCTGAAACCCTGCAATAACGCGTTCAAACGAGTCGGCGATGGAAATCGGTGGATGAATATCTTTAAAATTCACCGCAAGCAGTTCAATGCCACACTGCATCGCATCTAGTTTACGTTGAAGTTCTGTTGTCATGTCCTTTTTGAGTCGTTTCCGGTGTGTGGTTGCGATATTGTAAAACGTTTCTTTTGAAAAAAGCTTTGTAGCGATCTGATGTCCGGCCTCGCTGATAAGCGCTTTGGGGTCACTGTGCGTGTAAAGGTATTTGAATATGTCATTGATGCGGTAATGGAGAACGATATACGGGTAAAAAAAGTTGTTATCACCGCTGATAAATGCTTCTTCTGTACCGTGACTGCGGGTCCATATAAGGGCATGGTTGTTTTTGTCGGTAATGTTGCCGATGTTCATCTCTTGCACTGCGGCAGTCTTTACTTTGTGCACGCGGTCGACGGGCCACGGCAATTTTAAATGTATTCCCGGCATAACGGGTTCTGTTAGACTTAATGGTTTGCCGAACCTTTCGACAACGGCTGTTTCCTGAACATCAATAGTATACACGGCTGTCGAGAGATATATCAGGGCGATAACACCACAGAAGAAGACCGGGACGAACCTGAAAAATATCCGTGAGAACTTTTTACTGACACCTAAGGATTCAAGGAAGTTTTTTATTAAGTCGCCTCCTTGTTTGATATTTGTTGGGCTGAATAAAAAAACTATGATATTCGATGATCGATAGCGGATCTGATAGTCTTTGTAGGGTCTGACAATTATGAGGATGACATTGATAATTGTCTCAATCGCGTAAGACATAATAAACACGGCGATGAGAACGGCGACCCACCGGTCCAAGTTTACACCCAAGGCATACAAGATCAGGGAAAAACCGGTAAGCAGCGACGCAATCATGTCGGCGCGTGCATGCATTCCATCAGAAAAAAGCCCGATTGAGCCTTCTTGTTTGCCGATCCTGGTTTCAAATCGATAAATAAAATATGATCCGGATGAAAAAACAAAAAACAGCAACCCGGCAACAACCGCATTGTCGATGACTCGGGGAGTGGCCTTGAAAAATTTATAAATTAAAGAACTCGCTACAAATGCCAGGAGAATTCCGATGCCTAAAGAGATAAACAGCTCAAATTTGATAGCATCGTTGACACGACGATCTGGACCTTCATCCGGCTGAAGCTCATCGGTTAATTCGGATTTTTTGTCAGATCGTTTTACGGCCAACCAAACCAGCCCGCTGCTTGCTATATCCGTAAAGCTGTGACAGGCTTCAGCCAAAATCGCCATACTGCCGGTAAAAAAAAAGAGTATAAATTTAACCAGCGTCAGGAGTACGTTCATAATGGTTGCGGCGGCTGCGGCTCTGACTTTACGGCTCGAGGAGATTGATCTGTGATGTGTTGACGATGAAGGCATGGATTTCAATCAAACATATTTGTTTGAGTTCAGATGAAATAGATAGGAACTTACTTTCCGAAAAATTTTGTATAACAAGAAATACTGTTGTCTGTCAACGACATTATCATACCAAAATCCACCGCCTAATTTTACGAATTCCTTTATTAATAAGGTTCTATGGCAATTTTGCTTGCACCCAAGTATTACATCTAAATCTTTATAAACCTATGGTTTATAATACTTCTACAATTTTGGTGGTGAATTTAGGCATATCATGATCCACCACCATGCAGCGTTTTCGCCAAAATCTTCTGAGGGCAGTTTGCCACCGGCCAAATCATCTTTCATCACCGCATGGGCTTCTTCACTCTTGCCGCATCTTTCATGCAACCAGTGGATTAATTTCTCACCTTCCCAATCCATGTTGGTAACCATA
>CAZDAB010000199.1:0-2299 GCA_964502855.1 uncultured Desulfobacteraceae bacterium
TTTAAAATAAAGACCACCATCTAAATGAATTTCAAGGACTCTACATAGAACTAATATTGAAATTAGAAAAATTGCTAGTGAGATATCAAGTATTCGGCCCCGACCCATGCATTAATCCCCAATACTTGCCAGTCTAGATAGCAACACTATACCCCACAATATCAAGTCAATTATTCCAATAACATGACCAGCAGTAGCTAATCCTTCACCTTTATATTCATCAGGTCTTTCTTGGATTAGTTTCTTTGCTTTGTTTGACTCGCTGATCGCAAGAATCCCACCAATCAAACCACACAAGAAAAAACCGATTATACCCCAAACTAATGACGCTGTTGCACCAGGTGCATTTTTTACTGGTTTTGTACCGATATTGGTAATTGGTGTATCAATCGCAATTTTTTCTTCATCTGGGGGGGCATTTTTACAGCCATAAACAGTGCAACCTTTGTTCTCATGCCAGCAGTCTAAATGGTGTGGGGTTTTGCAATAGGAACAAATATGAACATGGTCTGAAATCTCAATCTTTGTTCTACAATACGGACATATTCCAGTTTTGTTTTTACTAACTGTTACAACTGGAGGGGGCTTAGTTTTTTTTGTTTCCCCATAATCTTCTTCTCTAAATACTTTAACTTTCTCAACAGATAATTCAAATGATTCACCAAAGCAATTCTTTATGAAAAGATCTGGATTTGACTGTACGTTAAAATGCAATTTTGCACAAACTTGATGTTGACCCTCAAAATTTTTACATATAGGACAAAAATTCTGCCAATCCAGTTTTTTAATTATTGTTGAATTATTCTCATAAGTACTATTTGATAGTATTGGGACGACGACTACACCTGAACATTTTTTGCATTGCCCTTTTTTGCCGATTAATGATGTGTTAACAGAAAGGTATGTACCACAGTGTGGGCAGGGAAATTTAAAATCTGACATAGTGATCTCTATTTTTTTTCTTTCTCGGCATATGTAAATGTATAACGACCTATTCTTAGAACATCACCAGAGCATAAAACTTTTTGTTGCTGCTCCTGGTATAATTGACCTGATATCTCCACAGGCCCAAATGCATTAATTATCGTTCTTCCTGCTCTTTTCACAATCGTTGCATGTTGTTCTAGAATTGATGGGTCTTTGAATAAGAATATTAAACATTCCTGTGATTTACCAATAGTAATAAAATCCTGATAAAGCACAAACTGTTTTCCAGCAAGAGGCCCACTACTCACATATAGCCATCTTTCTTTTAAAACGCTTTCAACAAGACCGATAGCAATTCCTGTACTTGTACCCAATATTATCATTCCAATAGCGCGGCTGGCTTCACCACCGTTTGTTAATAAGGAAATTGGATCAAAGAAAAAGCCACCAATAAAACCACCAATTACACCACCAAGAACACCATATGATGTCTTTTTCCCTGATTTACTGATTATACCAAAAACCAATCCCCCTGCCATGCCAAGTAAAGCCCAGGCAAACCCTCTTGATAACCAAAGGATAGGATTCGAGACTAAATCATTTTCACTAATGCCTGAATTGACTAAAAGCACTTTAAAAAAAATAAAAATTAATCCGGCAATCATTGCAAGTATAAATCCAATTACCAAACCAAGACCTAAAGAAGAAAAGCCTCTTTTTATGGCCCTTTGCCATGAACGCTCAACGATACTCTCGATAGTGCCAAAGTTAACACACATAAATATGGTCATTAACGGAAATATCATGTTGCCCAACCAACCACTTTCTTGATAATCATTGAATGAAGGCTCACAGATAAGCCAAGCGAAAAATGCTCCCAATAATCCTGACAGACCAAGATAAAACCAACCCTTTAAAAAGATACTTCCACTACTTGTTTCTGCATTGATTCCTGGAGTCAAATTTTCAGAAATAGAACCCCATGTTCTATCACCCATCTGTGGGGACACCTTTGACACTTGCTCATCTACCTTATCAATATCATCCCTAGTAATTCTTATTTTATTAGGATTATTTTTCATAAGAAAACCTTTTCCTTTCTATAACTTATAAGATGATGTGTTTTGAAAATCTATTTTAAGTCCATATTTTCCAAAGTATCCGTTTTTTCTACCTGAAGTATATTTTCACCTTTTTGTGAGGGTAAAGTTTTATTCATTCTTATAGTCTCAGATTCATTTTTGATTGCATTGTTTTTAAATATTTTCGTGTTTTGAGTTTTGAGTGCAAAAAATAAAAATACGATTATTATAAAGAACAAACAGTTTAAACCGAATAATAAAGGAATAAGCCATTTTTTATGCACAAGAGT
>CAZDAB010000199.1:2309-6001 GCA_964502855.1 uncultured Desulfobacteraceae bacterium
AATTGTAATTTTTTATTTTGTTCGTTATCATCAAAATCTGTTGTAATCTCAAACTGGAGAATTCGGCTAACTTTCCCATCAACCCAACCGAAACATCCTTCCTCATCTGATTTGGGGTCAAATACCCACGCAATATGTCCGGGATCAGGAAAAAAGTTATTATGAATAAAGAGGTCATGTTCCGAAAGAAAGACACCAAAACCAGGATGAGAATGATACCACCCAACGATTAATTGTTCTGGATATTTTTTTTCTTTTTCATGGTGAATATCATTCCAGGTTTCTTGTGTGAAGGTAACGTGTGTTCCACCCTGTGATGCACCTTTGCCACTAATAGCCCCCTCCACAATTGTCTGTTTATCATCTTTTTGCCCTATTAAAACACCACATATCTCCATATCAGGGGAACTTCTTGCATGCTGCCGAATAAACTGCAAGACGGTATTGTTAAATTTTATAGAAACATGCTTTGGGACTTCACTCTTCTTCTTTCTTTTCGATTTTGCCATGATTTTGAAAGCTATTTTTAAAATAAGTTATGGAGTACCTTGTTATAATCACCGGAAATTAATAATTGAATTTCTTGATTTTGGGATCGCCCTATAAAAACGTCATAATCTGGCAATCCAATATCAACAATCGTTTTATTTCCGTAACTCTCTTTACCCGTGTACTTATGTAGTGTAATGACTTCCCTCATTTTACTGCATTTAGGGCATAAACCTTGTTTGGATGATAAACTGCCAACGCATTTGAATATCTCGGTTTCAGTTTTACATTCAGTGCAACGTAATTTGTAAATAATTTCTCGACTAAACTCTAATGTAATTTCACTTTCATTCAATACGGTTTTGGCATAATTGTAGAGATCATTTAATGATGTCGTTGACGATTCGCCTTTAAAAGGTTTTATATTTGAATATGTTTCATGGCTGTAGCATTCCGATTGTGATGTATAATTTATCACATATGAAGTATGGTTCATTCCCTCAAATATATATCCTTTTCCGGCCAGAATGGGAAGATTATGAAGAATTTTTAAAACTTCCTGTACTTGAATGCCGGCAATAATTGAAGAAATTGTTGGCGTTGTCGGTGTCTTATCAAGTTTCATTTCTTTATGGGTCAATAAATTGCAGGACATTCTTTTTTCTAATATTTTCCAGTCAGTTTCGCCTAATGTACATTCATAACATGGTGGTGAACCAGGCATAAATACACGTGCAACACCATTTATACCCTCAATTGCACCATCTACCCAAGGGCGATTCATTTTCCAAGCTGCACGATTTATCCAAAGACGAGCCTCTCTATTATCCAATGCACCTATAATCACATCAGCCCAACCGAAAATGCCTAATCCAATTTCGTACATGATGTTTCCAGTGATAGCAATGATCTTACAGTCAGGATATATACCTTTAGTGTTTTTTGCGGCTACTTCCGCTTTGCTACTCCCGATATCAGATTCCCTAAAAAGAATGCTTCTTGAAAGGTTAGATTCCTCTATTGTGTCTAAATCAACGATGATGATATTTCCTACCCCCAGTAAGGCAAGGTTTTTTAAAATCTCATTTCCTAATGCACCAGCACCAACAACAAGTATCTTGGCGTTTTTTAATATTTTTTGATCCCACCATTTAATAAGATCAAAACGGCTGAATCGTCCTTCTTCCAAATCACTTGATTTTATTGATATTGTATTATTGCTAACAGTCATTTGTAACGCCTGCTGTAATCTCAGGCTGCAATCTAAGAATATCCCCATCCTTTACATCTGCCGATGACAAGGACTGTTGATCCTGTAACTGCCTGCCAGAATTCTTGTGGTGAAATTTGTAACTGAGGGGTGCGCCATCGGGGCCAAGTTTAGGAAGACTTAAACGTTCTATAAGTATGCTAATCAGTTTATTAACTGGCGCATCATCAGGTAATTCAACGGGGACTTTTTTATTTTCAGTTGAGTCGAATACAGTAACATTTATCATTGCCATTTTAAATAATCCTCCTTTATCATTCAGATTAATTTAAACAACTTGTTTTATTTCTTATTATCAGTTGCTAACATTACTATTATTAATTGAAAATAAAGAAATCAGATTAGCCCCAATATCAGTTAAAGACCAATTTTCTTTCTTGATAAGTGCATCTGCACGAACTGCAAAGTTAAGATTCTCTGCATTTGGTTTTTTGGTCTTATCTAAAGCGCTTTGAACAATGCCTATTAAATTCCCATATTCATCATATACGGGCCCGCCACTATTTCCAGGGCTAACAGGTGCAGATATTTGTATAAACTTTTCATTACGTTTTTGAGAAACAAGCCCATTGGATATTGAAAATGCCAAACCTTCTGGATGGCCAATTACAAATACTGATTCGCCAACTTCAATAGTATTGTAATTACGAACGGGTTGTAGAAATTTTATATTATCTCTTGTTTTGTTTATCCATAATAATGATAGGTCAAGTGTTTTATGCATACCAACAACTTTTGCAATTGCTTGTTGCCCGTCATGAAGTGATATGGGCACAATCTGATTTTCATTTTGATAATCAGAAATTGCATCAATTACATGTTTACTGGACATGATTAAACATTCTTCTTTTAATATGGCTATAATTACTCCCGCACCGTAAACTCTATCATTATTTAATATTCCTTCCATTCCAGTAGTATGAATGGCAATAACCATTGGTGAAAATACAGTAGCAATATCTGTACCAAAAAATGGAGAATCTGATGGTAATTTGGGAATTGTTTTTATAGAAATAGGTGTATCTAAAAATAATGGTTTTTGAATTTTCTCAGTAACATCATTAGGAAGTAATGCTAATAAAAAAATCCATATTATACCGCTTATAATGAGCAATAAACAGTAGTGCAATGTATATGAATATTTAACTGATAAGTTTTTACGTCTATTAAGTATAAGACTGATAATAATTATTAAAAAAAGAATTGGTGGTATCAATACAAAAAGACACGATAATAAACGCCACCATAGAGGTACAGATTGATTATGCAATATTGGCTCGTTTATATTTTTGCTTTTATCAATTTCATCAGATGTGATTATTATTTTATTCAATTATTGCCTCTGGATGATACATATTATTATTAACGTAGAACATGGATTATATTGATCCGCATAAGATGTGGGGTTGTGTTTTTCTGTCCACATAACGCGCCTTGTGTCAGATCAATTCTTGAATACCCACAAGAAACAAAAGCCTCCAGAAGATATAACAATCCTCGGAGACTTTATATCAGCACCTTCTGCATACCGTCTTCCCATAACTCCCCCCGGAAGGTTGAAGGTTAGGTTGTTTATGACCCCGCGGCCGCAGCAGGCCCCCGACTCCTGTCGGGGGAAATTCTTGACATGAATCAATGTAACCTGCTGCTGCGGGATGTCGCGATGTTAAAAGGAGCCTCCAGCTCCTGCTGGAGGGGCTCCACCTTAGAGATTTTATAAAAACCTATTTGAAAATGTATCCATAGTCAAGAAAAATCTTTCTATTGAACCACTGTGATCAGATCTCTTGTATCATGGATTGTTCTGCAGCTCGTTTCTCTTCCCTGTTCATGGTGCCGAATACCAGGGCTTGTGTGGGGCATGTCGCTACACAGGGTGGGCTTTCCGAGTTCTTATCTATTACTTCGAGACAGAGATCGCATTTTTGCATCG
>CAZDAB010000200.1:0-3437 GCA_964502855.1 uncultured Desulfobacteraceae bacterium
GCCCATGTTGCCGATACTAGTTTCCCATACCGCATCCACCCGTGATCCTTCGGCAACCTTTTTTTCGATATACGTTTTAAATCCGAGCCATTGACCGATATCAGCGATCTTGTCACGAACTTCGTCATGGATGAAATCAGAAGTCACCTTATCTGGAATTTCAGGGACATCCTTTGTTTTCTTTTTTTTGTGAATTTGACTCAGCTTATCCTCAACCTGCAATTCATCCCAGATAAAATAGTCAACGGTCAAAAGGTCTGGCTTCTGGATGCCGAACTTTTCCATTTCGATAGCAATATCCTTAGCAACGGACGATAGCTCATTATATTTTTTACCCGTCATTTGGTAGTCGTAGCGAGGCAGATTTTTGACGCCCAGATAATTAAGGCCCACATATGCACGTCTATTCCAGAGCATATACTCAGTTGGGTGTGTGTGACAAAGAATCTCACTAATCATAGCAGGTCCCATACCTTTGATAGTTGTCCGAAAATTATCCCATTTATCTACAATCGATTCATTTCCCCATACCAACTGAGCTAATTCGTTCCTGAATTCCCCTAAACCATTTTCAAGCAAAATCTTATCAACCTTATAATGCTTATTTCCCCAAATTAGCATAGCCCACAGTTTTGATAGATACTCATAAATGTCCTCTTCATTCATTTTTACAATTTTATCGGCAGTCCAAGATTGGCAGTAGGCGATTCTTTCTCTTCGCTCTTCTAAGTCTCGTTCAAATTTCTCATGATCACTCTTCATATGCTCAACATATTTTACAAGATGATCCCTCAATAAATTTGAATCCATGGAATACCTCTCTTTAACTATAAAAACTCAATATTGAAAAAAGGCATTTCTTCCAGGAACACAAACCAGTCATTATCAGTAACACCAACAAACGCCTTCAAACCTTGACCCCTTGGACATCAACGTACAATGTTATATTTCAAGACCTGGCCCCTATTGTTTTCCCTTTTATTCAAATAAATCCTCCATCGGTTTCCATTCATTATTAGCTGGAGTAACATCATCATAATCGACCGAGTCGCAATATTCCCAGACACCATTGGCGAATCGGACAATCCCACCCAAATATTTATCACCAAGTTCCTGAAGTTTTTTTGCTAATCCTTTAGCTCTACCTTCGGTGTTTAGTGTGCGACCACTCTTTGTATCGAAAATTCCGATTTTCCCATTCTTAAATTGAACGATCCAATCAGGGTACAATAAACTATCTCTATTATCTGCTTTATTGAAATACACCACAGAATAGGCGTCCTTACCACTATCACCATTTTTTAACCACCATCTTATTGAATCTGCTTTTTGATCAATATACTGCACAAAGCTTTCTTCATTTTTCCTGCCGGTGTAATCACGAATATAACAACTTTCCATCACACAATTGTTTTGATCAACTCCAACATAATCTTCAGTATATTGATATTGCAAATCACTGACCTTGAATACGGGTGTTTCTTTCTCTTTTTGCTTTTTATGACGTTCCCCAAGAATATTATTTAAAATGGGTCTGTATTCTTTTAATGCTTTTGTAATAGCCGGTCGTAAAGTACTCGAAGGACCTTGCAATATATCAAAAACGAATACGCGATAAAAAGTAGGAACATCAGGGCCAAAAATCCCTTTTAGCCAAACACGAAGGGCGGATTTTAATGGAGACCAGGAACGGGCAATATTTGTGATTTTTGCATCATCATCTGTTTGTTCTTTCAATACTTGATAGCAAAGAAAATTGAAGGTTTTTTCAATATCATTTTGAGACATTTCAAAGTCTTCGTCTGCACCTTTGGCCTTGAAATCCAAAGACAGTTGGTCAAAATCTTTATAGACTGCATCGACAATCAAACGGTTGTAAACTTTTGAAGCTAGATCAACGCCCTTTTTTTCCAATTTCTTTTGGGCCTTATCCAATATATCATCAGAAGTAATCCCAAAGTATCTGTTCATTGACTCAACAAAACTCTTTTGAAATTTTACTGAATCTGCAAGATCACCATAATCAACACGCGAAAGAAAAGCTGATTCCAACTGGAAATCTTTGACATCATTTTTGAATTCTAATTTGAGTTGGGTTTTATGAGTAAAAGGCTTGCTTCCCGTAATTTTTTCGAAATCGCCGTTAATATCCTCCCGTTCATAATTTGTGAATAAATACCCAGTTCGCAAATCAGGATTATATTTATAATCATCCTTTTTTTGTGGTTCTGCCATCCGGAGAATTCTACCTACAGTTTGAGCGTAGAAAACGTGTGAACTAATTTCCCTGAACATTATCAAAACATGGGCTCTTGGGCAATCCCAACCCGTACCAGCAGCCTGTTTAAATAATAGAAAATCATGTTCATCATCATTTTCTTCTATAAATGGTGGTCTTGGATGTCCAGCAAACCATCTGGCTATTTTCTTGCCTTCAACACCTAATTCCTGCAAATAATCCATTACAACTTCTTCCTTTGTTTTTTCACCTCGATCCTGCAATTCTTTATCATCATTAGGTAATTGGATAAGAACGAGGGGGTTAACATTTTTTCCTAATTCTTCAAATTGCCTCTTTAGTTCATTTTTCTTTTCTATTCCCAAATCCAATAAAACTTTGTCCAAATCTTCAGCGCCGTGTTTTTGCAAATCTTCATTGGGAGTAACGAGAATCTTTTCTTTGATCAACCCTTCATCTACAACGCGTTGGCGTGGAACTTCAATAAAACTGTTATGCCGTCTTGCATTCAGTTCGTCTTCATTTGAAGGAGTCGCAGAAATTCCGTATATGATTTTTGGGTTGATATAATCTACGATTTCTTGCGCAAGTGTCGTCGTTCTATTTTTGTGTACTTCATCCACAATGAGGATTATCTCTCTGCCCTCTTCATGAGTTTCATCAATAACGTCCTCCCAATAACTGCCGGATTCCTTGCGTTCATCAGGATTTTCGGGTCTGCGTAAGATTCTGCTTTCTGCAGAACGGGAAACTATTTTTTGCCAGTTCAAGAATAGAATATCATTCTTTTTCAGTTTGCCATTGTTGATATCGTTTATGGTGAGTAAGTTGTTTTTAAGAGCATTTCTAAAATATTCATAAAATTTCTCTTTACTTTGCATCGCAAGGTCATCGCTGAACGTAATCCAAATAAATGCCTTGTCTTCATCCCAGTTGGGTAGACCATTTAACTCATTAATGAAAGTTGCGGAAGTGAATGTTTTCCCACTGCCCGTGGGTGACTTTAGGACAAAGAGTAGTTGTCTTGCTGGATCGACCCAAAGGCGCACAAATGTTTCTTTGAGTTCGTCAATGGTTTCTTTTTGGAATGGTAGAGGAGCGAATTTTGCCATCAGTTGTTCAAATTATAGATTGTTTTATATATTTCAAGAATAGGTTGGGGAATAGGTTTACTTTCAATATCATCTCTCTCTTCAAA
>CAZDAB010000200.1:3447-5994 GCA_964502855.1 uncultured Desulfobacteraceae bacterium
AAATTCATTTCCACCCCAACTGAACACATATACGGCTACCGGTCTTTCAAGTGCCAATACTTTTTCGCGGAATTCTTCAAAATAATCTAATTCTTCTCTGAAATAAACTGCTGTATACTGTTTCTCATTTTGAAAGAACTGGTAGAAGTCAGTTTGCAGTTCATCCTTTTCGTAAAGGGTATTTTCGGCAATTGCTAGCAATTCACCTGCGTGAAGTGCTAATTCAATTTTATCTTCATCGGTTGATCCCATTATATTGTGTTGCCCTACGAAATCGGTCTTGTAATATTTCAGCGAACCGCCAAGTGGATTGAACACTCGTCCTCTACTATCCTCAAAACCGTTTATTGCATTGTTTAAGCGTGGATAACATGCTTTTTTGCAAACACCATGTATCTCATAATCGGAATCACCTGGGTTTAATCCTTCTTTTCTCAGTTCTTCATCTGTTTTTTTATCTACCTCATTGTTTGTAGAAAGAATACATTGTCTTAGACCACCATCTTCATTCAATTCAAGAAGAGCATGTGCAGTTGATCCCGCCCCCGCAAAGAAATCTAATACTATAGATTCCTTATTTTTCAATATGCCACCCATCTCAAATATCTTTAATATAAAGGCGATAGGTTTCTTGCCATTTCTAAAATCAATACCACCCTCATATCCAACATTATTAAAATCTTCTTCAAAGTCTAAAAAATTAGGATACGGAATCATTTTAATATCTTCCCTATCTATTGGTATCCCTTGAAAATAATCTCCATTTACTCTTCTTGGGGATTGTGGGATTAGTAAATATCTATAACCGAGTCCATCAGCTCCCATATCATATACTTTGAAAAGATAACCTCGTTTATCTTTTAAACCATCCAAATAACGCATATAAAATCTGCCGCTGCTATTCCCTTCTTTTATTGAACCTCGTATATTAATTATTTTTAGCCTTTTTATATTAGGTTCACTTCTAACTATTTCATATTCACCAGGCTTGTAAATATCTACAATCTTTGTTCCAAATTGTTGTCTTTCTGGTTTTTCATTAAGTTCATTTATATCGTAAATATATTCATCAAAGGATTTATTCTCCTTTTCTCTTTTAGTAGCCTTATGTTTAGCACTTTTTCTATATAATAATAAATATTCCGTAACTTCGTGAAAATCTTTATCACTTTTTAATATTCGATCTTCATGTCTAACTTTAACTGTAAACATAGTCAAATAATTTGAAGGATTGAAGATTTCATCACATAAAAGTTTTAATTGGCTTAATTCTTCTTCGTTTATTGATATAAATATAACACCCGAATCCTTTAGTAGGTTTTTTGCTAGTCTTAACCTTTTCTCCATAAATGATAGCCAATAACTATGTCTTAAAGGATGGTTTATCGGTACTTCGGTACCGTCGGGAAATCTGTCTAAAATTCGTTTGTCCATATACTTGAAGCCGTCACTGCCCGTGTTGTATGGCGGATCAATATAGATAAGATCAATCTTATCTTTATGGGTATAGTTTAAACAGGTAAGGGCGTGGTAATTATCGCCTTCGATTAATATGTGGGTGGGTTTACCATCATTATTTACAATGGCTTTGTCCTTTACTTCTTTGAGCATTGGGAGTTTGTTTTCTATATCATCTTCAAAGGCTTCAGGTACATCTAACCAATGCAAACCATAGGTATCTTTTTTGATTTTATGGTGAGTCCGCTTAATTTCTTTTTCAAGTTCAGCGATTCGGTCTAAATATGTTTGATCTTCGTCGGTTTTCATAATTTTTTCAATTACGATTCATAGAGTTTTGAGACGAAATCAAATCTTTAATTTTGCCTTTTTGCAGCTTAAAATCAAAACAAAAAGGGCCTTTGGAGACCCTTACAATGCTTTCCTTCAACCTCCCCCAACCCCCGTGTGGCTCTTCTAACGCCATCTTTGTTCATTCCTATCGCTCTGCGATCCCCTACCATGTTAGATATCTCCATAGATGGGATGTCGCACTCCGACACATCTCCCGTTTACTCCCCAACCTTTGGATTCTTGATGAGGGGATGCCGCAGAGCGGCAGGGACCCCGTTGTCCGTAAATTTTAATTGTGTCGCTTTGCGACATCCTGATTTCCTTAATTAAAATGTAAGGAGCAGGAGTGCGGGGCAATCATTGTTTGCCGCCTTTCCCGCTTCGGGATCCCGTAATCCTTATCTCTATATTGAGGAGCGGGAGCGGCATGATGTCCTTGAAATATTTAAAGGAGCATCATTTTCCAAAGTAGTGCGGGACATACCCCCGTGTCGAAGATCTGGCCAAAGGGCCACACCAGCCCCTGTCTTTGTGGCGGGGGGTCTGGTGTTGGTAAAATCTGCTACCGTTCCTTAATCCCTATATCCCCTCATCCTGTCCACCCCCAACCGGTTAAGCCTTCTTTAAAAGCCCTTTTTCAGGAGAATAATCTAAAAGGGGGAAACATCAAAAGACCGGGCTACATCTTATACTTCCCGAAGTCATCGGCTTTGAGCCCTTCAAGCCACTTTTGCAGATCCTCGGATTCATCGAAGT
>CAZDAB010000201.1:0-5937 GCA_964502855.1 uncultured Desulfobacteraceae bacterium
TTACAGTATTCCGGCATCTCTTTTTCTACAAAAACACCCCGTTCAATAAGGTCGGGATTTTCCTTTTTGGCCGCGGATCCGACCGGTGTGGTATTATTTTTGTAATATTCCATCATATCGGCCGCAGTTCCTTTTCGGTTTTTTCTTCCAAAATAGGTGGGACACTGAGATAATACTTCCACCACTGAGAATCCCTCGTGCAAAATAGCCTGTTTTAATATCTCGGTCAGCTGCTGAACATGATAGGTGGTGCTGCGGGCCACAAAAGAAGCGCCTGCCGCCGTTGCCAGCTCTACCGTATCAAAAGCATTATCTATATTTGTATAGGGCGCCGTGGTGGCCAGGATTCCATATCCGGACAACGGAGAATACTGCCCGCCGGTCATTCCGTAAATGCGATTATTCATGACAATGGCGGTCATATCAATATTTCGCCGGGCCGAATGGATAAAATGATTCCCGCCAATAGCCAGTGCATCGCCGTCTCCCATGGGAACGATCAGGTTCAGCTCCGGACGGCTCATTTTAACGCCGGTGGCAAACGCCAGGGCACGGCCGTGAATGGTATGGAGGGTGTGAAAGTCAACATATCCCGAAATCCGGGAAGAGCATCCGATGCCCGAAACCACGACAATTTCATTTTTGCTCATTCCCAGTTTTTCTATGGCTCTCAAAAGACAGTTCAGCACGATCCCGTGTCCGCACCCCGGACACCATATATGCGGAAAAAATCTTTCTCTGATATACCCCTTTATTGCCATGAATCACACTCCCTTTCCCTGGATAACCCGCAGGATCGCCCTGATATCCTTAGGGGTTATGAAAACGCCGTCAATGCGGTTTGCTATAAACACCCTCTCGGGCCGTTCCACGGCCCGTTTCACTTCTCGCAGAATCTGTCCCATGTTCATTTCAACAACCACGATATGTTTTGCATTTACACATTTTTCATCAACAATATCATGGGGAAACGGCCACAGGGTCTGAAGTTCCAGAAGACCGAGCTTTTCCCCCCTGGGTCTGAGATATTCCACCACATGCCGGGCCGAGCGCGCCGATGATCCGTAAGAAATCAGAATGCATTTGGCATCTTTTAGATAATACTCTTTGAAGCGGGCAATTTGATTCACATTGTTTCGGATCTTATCCACCAAATGGCGAATAAGATCATGGACCACCTCGGGATTATCCGACGGGAATCCCCACATATCATGAAACAAACCGGTCACATTGTATCGGTGAACACCGCCGAAATCAGACATGGGAAGACGGCCGTCTTCCCTTGGCAGATAGGGATGATAGTTCACTCCTTCTCTAACCGAGGTCCTGAGTCTTCCCACTAACGGCAGTTCTCCTTCTTCCGGCACCACAAGCCGTTCCCGCATGTGTCCCACGATTTCGTCATACAGTAGGATAACGGGGGTTCTGTATGTTTCCGAGATATTGAAGGCATCCACGGTGGTCTGAAACACATCCTGGTGGTTGGATGCGGTAATCGTGACAATGGCATGGTCCCCGTGAGTTCCCCAGCGGGCCTGGTACACATCTCCCTGGCTCACGTGGGTGGGGATGCCTGTTGAAGGTCCGCCCCGCTGCACATTAACAATAACACAGGGGATTTCCGTCATGATCGCATATCCCAGGGCCTCCTGCATAAGGGAAAAGCCGGGGCCGCTGGTGGCGGTCATAACCTTGCTTCCGGTAAGGGATGCCCCGATAATAGCGCCCATGGAAGCAATCTCGTCTTCCATCTGAATAAACTTGCCCCCTTTTTGGGGCAAACGGTATGACAGGAGTTCGGCAATTTCGGTGGAAGGGGTTATGGGATAACCGGCAAAAAAATCGAGGCCTGCATACAGGGCGCCTTCCACACATGCTTCGTTACCTTGAACAAATTTTATGTTCTTGTTTTTCATAATAAACCCTATTCCGTTTCTATTTCGATGGCAAGATCGGGACAACGAAGTTCGCACATTCTGCAGCAAATACAATCCTCCCGACGCGCGGCAACCACCTTGTCCTCTTCATCAAGTTCCAGTACATTCTTGGGGCAAAAATGGACACATATGCCGCACCCCTTGCACCATTCCCGGTCTATTACATGCGCTTTTAACTTAGGTTTTGCCATGCATATTCCCTCTCATTTTTTTTCTAACGCTTTATATTTTACCTAAATTGAGCAATTTTTTACTCGATCTGCACCGATCTCTTGCGCATCAAGACTCCGCGAAAATCCTCGACATATCCACGGGTATGCCTGCGGTTTTCGCGAACCCTTATGCATCAAGATCTCAGCACATCTCTTCGCAAAAAATCGCTCAACTTAGGTGTATACATTCTTTAATTGGTTAGTTTCTTAATCTCTATATGTCAAGTAAATATAGCAATCTAAAGCTCACCCATACTTAAGCCGGACGTGAACTTAGGGGCTTCGCCCCATTTGGAATAATGGAATGATGGAGTAATGGAATAATGGGTTTAAAGGAGTTTTTTACAATTAAAATGGTTTATTCCCGCCTTTATCCCCAATATTTTTACCCAGTGAAACTTTTTTCTATTTCACCGGGACCAGCATTCCATTCTTCCATTCTGACGGCATAAATAGGTTGCCATTAATAAACCTTTAATTTCAGGAAGTTATAGAATTTCCAAGACATTTAATCAACACTCCGGCATTTGGTATTGCTGCCAGGGAGCCGCTGGATTGTTTCACATGCATTTTTGCCCGGTCCATGGAAATTTTCTCAACCCCCATGGTTTCACAAACCGAATCACTCAATTTTGTTACCAATAAAATTTCGATTCGCTGTAATTTTGACATCATGGAAAGTGCCGTACCGCCGTTTCCTTCATAATTTTCCGACAACTTATCGAACGCCCTCCCCCAATCGCCCATGTCAAACCAGGGCAAAAAAGTTTTTGACCCCACACCGTCGAAACATTCCGCCAGAACAATCAATCGGCCGCCGTCACGAACAAATTTTGCGGCATTATCTATGGCCTTATGGCTTTGAATGAAGTTGATATCTTTTGGATATCCGCCGCAGGATGCGATGACCAGATCATATTCCCGGGCACAAACCATCTCACAATTTTTTCCATGTTGGGCACAGGCCCTTCGAAAATGGTCGGTTCCAACGCCCGGCAATAAATCGCAAACATTCCCCATACTATCAAGAATTCCATGAATGGCCAAATCGGCAGGAAGAAATGTTTCATATTCCGCCAAATCCTCTGCCAGCGGATTTTTGTCCAATACACCCGATTGGCACAAAGGGGAAAGGGCGTGATGCTCCGGATCCAAAAACAGCCCGTGGTTGTGATATATGGCTTCTCTCTGACCCAGCCCGGGAAAAATCAACTTTCGCCCGCCACCGTATCCTGCAAAATAATGGTGTGAAATGGCGCCGAAAGTAATAAGAAAACCGGCTTCAAGAATATCGCGCCGAATAAGTACCGGGGTGGCGCGCGAGGTCTTTCCCAAATTTACAAAACAATTATTATCCAGACAATCGTGATGGATAAACCGCAGTTTCTTATAGGTGTCGCCGTAGGCGGCAAGACATTCTTCATGGGTCTGGCGCCGGTGAGTGCCGTATGCAATAAACACGGTAATTCCATCCCATAGTGCCCCGAAGCCTTTCAGCGTATCCAGCAGCACCGGCAAAAATTCCGGATAACCGCACAACCGGGTTTTATCCGCAAGTACCACGGCAACCGTTGTAACATCCGGATCCAACCGTTCCAGCTCACCGCGAATCCTTGAAGCAAATTCAGATGCAGTTATTCTTGTTTCCGGCTCATTTACCCACAAAATTTCCGCCTGATCCGGAAGGACAAACGGAATTTCCCGGGTTCCGTATTTAAAGATTACGGATAATTTCCTCTGCGAATTCCGAGCATTTGACTTCAACTGCGCCCTCCATCTGCCGCGCCAGATCATAGGTAACCCGCTTTTGTTCCACGGTTTTGACCAGTCCGTCCCTCACCCGGTCTGCAGCCTCTTTCCAGCCAAGGTAGTCCAGCATCATGGCCCCGGAAAGGATCAAAGATCCGGGATTCACTTTATCCTGTCCTGCATATTTTGGAGCCGTACCATGGGTGGCCTCAAAAAGAGCATAGCCGTCACCGATATTTGCTCCCGGCGCCAAACCCAGTCCTCCCACCATGGCAGACAGGGCATCGGACATATAGTCGCCGTTTAGATTGGGCATGGCCAGCACATCATACTCTGCGGGACGCAAAAGAATCTGCTGGAACATGGCATCTGCAATCCGATCCTTGATCACGATCTTGTCCCGAGGAATTTTCCCGTCATGTTTTTGCCACAGATCTGCTTCGGTAATGACCCATTCCCCGAATTCTTCCCGCGCAACTTCGTATCCCCAGCTTCGAAAAGCGCCTTCGGTAAACTTCATAATATTTCCTTTATGAACAAGGGTAACGCTTTTCTTTTTATGCTCGATGGCATACTCGACGGCCATTCGCACCAGACGTCGGGTTCCGAAGCGGCTCATGGGTTTCAATCCGATACCAGATCCGGCCCGAATCTCCCTTCCATCCTCGGTTTTTACCAGATCGATGATTTTTTTCGCCATTACAGAATCCGCTTCCCATTCAAGGCCCATGTAAACATCCTCGGTATTTTCTCTGAAAATGACCATGTCAACCTGCTCAGGCCTGAGCATGGGGCTTGGAATCCCTGTAATATATTTTGTCGGCCGAACACATGCATAAAGATCCAACTCCTGTCGCAAGCTCACGTTGATGCTCCGGATTCCTTCCCCCACGGGAGTGGTCAGAGGCCCTTTTATGGCAACGCGATGAATCCGGATCTTTTCCAGGGTTTCTGCCGGAAGCCAGGTTTGCGTCTGATTAAAGGCTTTTTCACCGGCCAGAACCTCCAGCCACTGAATGTTTCGGTCACCACCGTAAGAACTCGAAACCGCGGCATCCAATACCCGCCGGGCAGCCCGCCAGATGTCCGGCCCGATACCGTCACCTTCAATAAAGGGAATCACCGGGAAATCAGGGACATTGAGTTTTCCATCATCCGAATACGTTATTATTCCATTATGCTCTGTCATATAGATTCCTTTTCTTTTTTTTAAAAAAATATGGTTCCGGAACAAAAATTAGGATTTTTCGTTCAGAAACTATATAAACCTTTTCATTAACTCATCAATAACTTCATCTACATTTTCTGCAGTAACGCCAAATTGCCGGCAGGCCTTTTCCGCCTTTTTCAGCCGGTGGGGGCTTTCCATATCGCTGATACGCGAAAAGAATCCAAGCCTCCTTCCCACCTGATACACGCATTGGCGTTCGGGCTCCATTGCCAGAAAAGTGCGAATGATTTCAAGCATACTTTCTTTATCCTGAGGCATCGTGCCTTCCACGGTTTCAAAAAGGTTCAGGATGTGATCACTTTTTACAACACTGGTAATGCCGTTCAGCGCCTGGATCAAAAGCAGAATCTCTTTGGCCATCATCAAATCGGTGCATTTTTCAAAACGACCCGCCTCCCAATCATCGAAAAGCGCCACACTGTTGGGAATGGCCAGGGTTCGAAGCCGTATGAAATCAGGATTGATACGGTTTAAGGCATCGGCGGTTTCCAGTGCATGGATCTTAGAATACGCTCTTCCGCCCAGTCCCGGCATGATATATTCGGAAAGTTCCATTCCGGCCTTTTTTACCTTGATACCCGCCTTAACATGGGTTGCTTTGGTCACTCCTTTTTTAGCCATTTTGAGAACCGTGTCCGAACCGGATTCAAGGCCGATATGAATTCTGTTTAAACCCGCATCTTTTATCTTTTCGAGATCACTATCCTTGATACGGGCAATGGTATGGGACCGTGCATAGGATGTTATCCGCTCAACCCAGGGAAAGCGGTTTTTAAGATGTATCAGAATCTCTATAAGGTCGTGCGGC
>CAZDAB010000202.1:0-5927 GCA_964502855.1 uncultured Desulfobacteraceae bacterium
TGTTTTTCGAAATCGCAAACCGATTATTCCTTTTATATTACATTATAGGAAAAATCTAAAAAGAATAAGCGGGATTTTCTTTCACCCAACTTGCAAATGAACGAATCAGAACTGTGAGAAATCCTGGGTTCAGGTCCTTTCAAAATGACATTTATGCCCCGCCTTTTAGCACATCAATCATGGAAAAGACTTTGCCTTTAGATCCTTGCCTTATCTTTTTATCCAGATAAATCAGCGCATCAAGGGTTCCCATGGCATATACATCCCTGCCGTTAACATTGTGCGTGAATTCAAAGTGGACCGTCTTATCGTTTGAGTCAAGGCTGTACGTGTGCCACCCATGTCCTGACAGGTATTCTTCGGGTATACCCAGAACATTTTTCTGGGTCTCGGGATCACGTTCTTTGGTAATGTTCTCTTCGGAAAAAGATAAGCCCAGGCTGTTGAAATAGCGCACCATTGCCTTGGCGGTTCCGCTGGTGTCGGCCTTTCCTTTCTGATGGCTTTCTTTGATTTCAAGAGAATATCCTTTAAAAAGATCCGGGAATGTTTTTGCGGCGTATTCCATCATGGCCTGAAAACCGACGATCTGTTTGGCCATATTTGGTGCGATCACCGCAGAGATGGAAGAAGCTATGACAGTATCTTCAAGGAGCTGTCGGTCGCCGCCTGTTGTTCCCATGACAAAGGGAAGGCCGTGTTTGCAGTAAAATTCGGCATTACTGTTTACGGCCGGAGGAAGAGAAAAGTCCACATTAAGAAAGGGACCTTCCTTTTCTTTAATGGCCGAGACGGCTTGATCCCTGTCTTTCGGCTGAATGAGGCTGAAAGAAACGGAATCTATGATGGTCTCAGTTTCGGTAATTTCAGGTCCGGTCAATGATTGTGGAATCAGTTCAAACCGGCTGTCAGCAAGTGCATGACCGGCGACGTTGGAAGCCATATTTCCGGGCAAGCCGTTTACCATAATTTTTATATAATTCATTTGGCACCTCCTATTGTTAGGTTTCGAAATTAAAATCAACAGCCTTTTAATGGTACACTGTTTAATTCAGCCGGGGCGAAGCGCCTAAATTTATTTTATGCAAAAACTATAACAGAAATGCGATGTTGATTCATTAAATTTTTTCAACAACTGATTTCAGATCAGGGAATTCCGTGTTTTCAAGAACTGAAAGATTATGCTTTAATGTTTTTATAGCATTAGGGATATATTTTTCAAAGTATGTTTTTTCTTTGATGCGGCTAAGATAAGCGAAGGCCCCCAGTATTTGAAGGTTTCTTGTTATAGAACAATATGTATAACAGGTAAGAAAGTTACCTGGATCGATATTCAGAAGGGCTGGAAGCGTTTTACCTGAAAAATTAAGGAGTTGATTCCGGACCCAGGGAGATAACTCAACATAGGGATCGATCAGCAAAGATGCAAGGTCGTACTGGACCGGCCCTAACCGTCCCCCTTGAAAGTCAATAAAGTAAAACCGATTATTTTTTACCATGATGTTTCGTGACTGCATGTCCCGGTGCATAAATCCGATGACCGAAAATTCAAGAGCCATGTCCGCAAGGGTTCTAAATTCATCTTCAAGATCTTTAAAGGAGATATTCATGCCAATGTATATCCTTAAAAAAGCATCAACAAAGTACCGGCATTCTTTCTCGAGAATAAGATCCTGATTGTAATGTGAGGTTTGATATGTCCAGGCCGGATCAAAGCCCTTTGCACCGGTTGCGGAAAGTTTTCCGAGAAGGCCTATGACCGATTTGTAGTATGAGATGATCTCCTCCGGCTTTTGAGTGTTCAGAACAAGGGTTTGAAGATTTACATCCCCTAGATCTTCCATGAATACAAGGCCTGAAAAAGTATCATGAAGATATATTTCCGGTACCGGTACATCCTTATCATGCAGATGACGGCCGATGGCAACAAATGAGTCCACTTCACTGGTTGATTGGTTTTTTCTGATGTTGTGATCTGCCATGACCAGTGACCTGTTTCCCGAGGTTAGTCGGTACCAGTTTCTGTCAGACCCATCACCTTTGAGCTTGGTACGGAAGATCTTTTTGTCCGGCCAACTCGGGAAAGCGTATTTGAAAGCTTCAGGCGCCATCTGTTCGAAAACCAACTGGTTGTACCTTTCCGGGGATCCGATATCTTTCCATTGGTATTCCTTTGCAATAAAAGCGCATACTTTTTTATTTTCTGATATCAGCTGCCGGTATATATCGATGCTGCTTGAAAACATATTATCAGGTATTAATTCAAGAATCTGTGGATCCAGAACCTGTATACCGGTAAAAGTAAGTTTTTCGGTTTCTCCGGGCCGATAAATATTCGAGCCTGAAACAGAGCGAGAGGGCGGGGGCGTGGAATCATGGAAATCTGTAATAAAACCGTTCTTATTCACCGACACGGTGTTAAACTGTGGGTCGTAGTGAAGAACCAGTGTGACCGGATGACTATGATTTAAGTGAAAATCATAAACCTTTTTCAAATCTATATCGGTAAAAATGTCGCTGTTTATAACCATAAAGGGATTATCGTCCCAGAAGTCGGCAACATTTTTTATGGCCCCCCCTGTACCAAGGATTTCCGGTTCATAGCGGGTGATGACAGGGATTGCATATTTTTGTTGCATCAGATAGGAATCTATCTTTTTATAAAGATGATGGGTGTTGATGATAACCGCTTTACATCCTGCATTCTGCAGACTTAAGATCATGATATGGAGCAGTGGTCGCCCTGCAATCGGAAAAAGCGCTTTGGGTGTGTTTTTCGTAAAGGGAAGCAATCGCGTGCCAAAGCCTGCGGCAAGTATTAAGGCTTTCATTTACATAGTTGAGTGGTTCATTGATTAAATGGTTGAGTTGTTTTCTATGGCATTTTTTTTAGCCACGAAGACACGAAGAAAGATTAATACATTGATCCTTTGTGTCTTTGTGCCTTTGTGGCAAATCTTTTTGGTTAGGGTTGATCCGGGTTAGGTTATAGACAATTCAAATATTTTTGGATTGCGTCGGCATAGAATTCTATCCTGTCCTTATTATCGGAACCTTTTACACCGTTGGTTGTAAAAAAATCTATTCCATTATTGTAGTAGACTATGGAAAGCGCTTCTTTTCGTTCGATTTCCTTCTTTTTATACATGCGATTTCCTATGGATTCAATTTTTTTTATACGATCTTTTGTTTTAATGGAGTTTGAAGGGTGTTGCATGAAAAAATTTAATACGATCCAGTATGATTCAAAATAGGTTTTCAGGAAACTTGAGAATAATCTCAATTTTCTAAAACCCGAAGAGGTCAGATTATAGATGTCGGGCAAGGTGGGATGAGGCATTAAAATGGTTTCGTCGATAAATGCCTTTATGTTTTTACGAACAAAGTATTCTGTAGTTTTATCAACATCATATGCGAATTCATATTTGAAGAAATATTGAAGGAACTCATAGTCGGCGTGCAAATCGGAAGCCGAAAACAGAAAAGCATCCTTGACAAGAATTGCAAGAGAGGTAATTGCCGCCGGAACAAAAAAGGCGATACAGTTGTTTTTGTAATATTCAAGGTTTGGGCGTTTGCTCTCGTTTACCTTTAAGAGTGCATCGGCAAAACCGGGCTTCTTGTCTTTTGTGATACGTTCGATGAATTTTCTATGGACATAAGTATCAAGTACATGCTCCACTGTATGAACATGATCGAGAAGAAGTGTGTCGGCAAGTCTGGCTTTTTGTGAAAGCAGCAGGTTCATGTATGTTTCGACATGGGATATCAGGTGATCAAAAGAAAAACTTTTTTTTGAACAGTTCATGAGAGCGGCGGCAACAAGGGCGTGAGGCGTAACAACAGTAACCGAGTTTATGGCGTTTATAACCCTGTGCCCCAGATTTCGGCAAAAAATGTTAAACTCTTTGGATCCCATTTCTTGAATCGGCGTGCCGTATTGCAACAGAAGCTCCTTTAAAGAGATCGGTTCATGGAACTGAATATAGATTCTCCCATATCTTTTTTTTAAAAATTTTCGTGCTTTAATGACCTGCAGCAGACTTTCAGGCTGTTTCTCTTTTCCTTCAATTTCATGAAGATACGAGCTTTCCTCCAATACCGTGTCATATCCTATAAAAATAGGTGCGAATATCATGTCTTCACACGCTCTGTTTTTATAAGCATTGAGAAGGATCGAAAGGAGTCCAAGCTTGGGCAGAATTAATTTGCCGGTTCGGCTTCGACCGCCTTCAATGAAGAATTCTATGTTGAAACCTTCTGCAAGCAGATTATGAATATATTCTGCAAAAACCTTTGAATAGAGGACTGCTCCTCTAAACGTTCGTTTTATGAAAAATGCGCCGCCGCCCCTAAATAGGGGGCCTAGGGGCCAGAAAGAAAGATTTTTTCCGGCAGCAACGTGAGGACACGGCATATTGTTATGATACAGCAGATACGATAATATCAGGTAATCGATATGACTTTTGTGGCAGGGAATGAGGATTACAGGACCCTTCTGGGACATGCTTTTCACTCTGTTGAGGCCGTCTTTATCGACGGTTACCCCTTCAAACATTGTATTCAGGACCCAGGTTATCAAGACCGTAGCCAATTTTATTATGATCATACTGTAGTTGGCGGCAATCTCATCAAGAGAATCACTTGCCTTTTTTCGTACCTTTTGAATCGGGATATTGCGGGCTTTTGAATGATGTTCCATGAAGGTTTGAAGCCGTTCTTTTGTAAGGATATTTTCCTTCATTTCATGCCGTGTTTTCAAAACCGGTCCCGTGATACTTTGGCGATGACGATTGATTTGATTCAAAAGATTGCGTCTTAAGGCGAGAGTCTGATATTCGATGCTTTTTTCCCGGTTTTCCGCAAGTGCTAAAAAAGTTTTGAGATTAACCGGTTCGGATATTTCTACGAAAACCTTGCCGGGATTTTTAAACAGGATCATCAGACGTCTTATTTTACCGGGATTTTCTTTGGTACCGAATAGAATATCCATGATGTTCGGCATAGATCTGACCGGCTTTTTATCAAAAAACATAAGTTGAGGCACAAGAAAAATGGGGCGCTCAATCGATTTTTGCATTTCGATAAGATATTGAACCGGATCTTTTTTTGCTTTAATAAATCTTCGATGAAAACCTTTTTGTTCAACCAGAGAGAGTAATGCAGACAGGCCATTCGTAAGTGCATTCCGGATATATCCACTTTCATAAGGGTCAGGGAGTGCCAGGTTATGAAGGATGTAATCAAGGTATGAAAAAAAGGTTTTTAAAAAGCGGGATACCGGCTGCCATATAATTATGTTATAGTCAAAACCTATCTGAGGAAATGGAAGGCCATCCTGCTTGTAGCGGGTGTAATAAAAGAGGTATAAAAAATAACTTTTGGGTTTCGTAACATATATAACAATTCCCTCTTTTTGAAGTTTTTTTAGATTATGGGTCTGTTCCTTGGTAACCTTTATGCCGGAAAAGAAGAGTTTAAGAATAAAGGTTGATAACATACCGATATTATCAGGCAGTTGAAAAAAATAGTGATTGTGATTGTTTTTTGAAATTGTGTCTTTCTTTCTTCTTAATTTTTCAAGTCGCAATTTTATCCATTTTAACATAGTTATAATCCAAATTTTAAATTTATATACAAAAATTTTCAAGTAACAAATATAAATTTTGATTGCAATCTTTTCTTTGGAGGAGTTTGTTTTTTTTTAATAAAATAATGTAAATTTAGAGAGTTACATTTTAGAAAGCTGTTTTTTAAGGATAGTTATTGATTCGAACATCAAGAGTGTTATTTAAAAAATTAAGCTTGCGTTACAAAATAAGTTGTGCTAATTTGCAAATTCTTCTTTAGGGAAAAGTTTTTTTTAAATAAATTTAATTAAAATTAAAGGAGGATGATTTTTTATGAAAACATTAATTGGTGGGGCG
>CAZDAB010000203.1:0-5926 GCA_964502855.1 uncultured Desulfobacteraceae bacterium
CCTCGCCCTTACGGGCAGCTTAACAGCTGTCCAATTCTGCTATCCTGCAGAATTGTCCTTGGTCGTGAACAAAATTGAACATTTTCCAAAGGTCTCAATGTTTTATCCCTTGCACGCTAAAACAGACTCGAATCCGGAATATCCGGGTTAAGTATAGTACACCGTTCGGTAATTGTCATGAAATATCAGATCTGAAATCCTAAAAGCATCCCGGCAAAAGGACGGAATTGATCTACAAGGGCGAACCGTTAACCTCAACGGCTTGCCGATAAAAGTTTCAATTCCCCCCTTCACCGACACGGAACTCAGAAAAAGCGGCGTTTTTCTTTAATCGTACTCGACCTCCTCCACGGGAACTTTCCAGAGAGCCAGCATAACGCACCCAGCCACCACAGCCGCGATGATCCAGTAGTAAAACCCGGCATACCAGCCATAATTATCCACCAGCCAACCGGTGAAAACCCCGGTCATGGCAGCACCAATATAGCCGAATCCGTCAATGAACCCTGCGGCCGAAGCAGCCGCCTTCCTTCCTGCAAAATCCTGAGCCGCATGTCCGACCATCAGTACATGGGGGCCATAGGTGCAGAAACCCACCACGGCCAGACAGATCAGGCTCCAAACCCAGGCACCTGGAGGTGCATTGTAGAAAAGATAGGAGAAGATAGCCAGACCAAAAAGACAGATACAGATGACCGGAGCACGGCGATTCTGGAAAAATTTGCCCGTAGCCCAGCCCGTAACAATGGCGCCGGCGGATCCGGCCAACGGCAGAATAGCCACCTTGAGTCCGGCTGAGCTTATGGTCGCGCCCTGGGCCTCAATCAAGTACACCGGAGCCCAGTAGAAAAATCCATAGCGAATGATATCCAGGCAAAAGAAGGCTACGGCCACACCCCAAATTCGGGGATTGGTGACGCATATCTTGATGGTATAGGCAAAGCCCATGTGTTCATCTTTGGCTGCGGCCGGCACGGTACCGGGCGTAACGCCCTCACCCTCCATTATCTTTCTCAGATGTTCAATGGGGGGAAGGCCGACCTCCTCGGGTGCATTCCGAAGACGGGTGACAAAGTGAATGGAAGACGCCAGGAAAATGACGGCGGGTACCCAAAAAATGGTGCGCCAACCGTAGGATGCCGCCAGATAGGAGGCCAGCAGCCAGGAATACGCGTTTCCAATCTGATAGCAGGACCCCATGAGTCCCATCCACTTGCCCCGTTGTTTAACGGTGAACCAGTTGGCCATGGTCTTTACCTGGGGCGCCCAACCCATGGATTGAAAATAGCCGTTCAAGCCCCATACGATGAGCATAAACGTAAAAGCGGTGGTAAAACTGAACGCGATATTTAGCAACGCGGAACAGATCATCCCCACAAACACAAGCTTTCTGGCGCCGAATTTATCTCCCAACTGGCCGTTGACGAACTGACCGATGGAGTACATGATAAACAGGGCCGTGCCCAACAGGCCGAGCATCGTTTTGGAGTAGCCGAACTCCGCTGCCAGACCGGGCAGCGCAAAGGACATGTTGGCACGGCACAGATAAAAGCTGCCGTATGTGATCCAGATGGTGATAAAAATCCTTAACTGCCAGCTTTTCCACGCGGACGTAATGTCTGCATCGTTCATCTGTGATACATTGTATGTTGTTTGGGTCGTCATGATTAAACCCTCCTTTCGCATCTTTTTATTTAGGAGTGTTAAGCCGGCATTATCTGAGTTTTCCTTCAAGAATCAGTGTTGGCTTTTTATGTTTTATAAAAGCGCCTAACTTGGCTTTTACCCCCAGTGGATTCCCAATCGGCGTGTCGCCGGGATTTAAAAATATCCCCACCCGGATGAACTTTTTGAAAATATCCTTCTCCATAGTTGTCTGAAGGTTCACCTCCCCGTTGGGACTCACATTTAAAACGTGAGGCTTCTTATCAATCCCCTCAAACATTTGGCTTTTCACGTTGATGAAAAATGCCGTGTACAGGCCCTTTGGATCAAGACCATTGATCGTGATGCTGATGTCGGTCCCTGTTTTGGTATTGATCACCGCCATCCCCTTTGCGTCCCCGGTATAGCCTTTGGAAGGTACAAGGGGAATTTCAAGTTTCTCCGGAAGTTGCTGTTTAGGGCCGCAGCCCAATAAAAGCACCCATACCATACTTGAACACACCATCAGAAAAAATGTTTTTTTCATTGGAACACCTCCTTTTTTGTACTTACCATATTTATAGTAAGGGCTGACGGAATCCATATTGGATCCTGTTTTGATTTCCGTTGTTTGGTTTAAAAATCCAAGGCCCCTCCTCTAAATGCCTTCAAATACCCCATACAGTAAGGGTCTTTACCCATAAGGGTTTCAATGGTATGAACCATTCCCATCATCGCCTTGTCCGTTGGGTCGAGGATTGCCGCATCCATTCCACATCCTGAAGCCAGTACGAGAAAAGCCTGATTAATCAACCGGCGACGGGGCAGGCCGTAGGATATGTTGCTCAACCCGGAAATGGTTTTAGCGTGTATGTTCCTTTTGATTTCCTTTACCGTTTCCAGAAACACCAGGCCGTTGTTCTGATCCGTGGAAATGGGAAGAACAAGGGGATCAAAATAGATATCTTCCACCGAAATGCCGTATTTTAAGGCTTCAGCGACGATGGTTTCAGCGATCTTCAGCCGTTCGATGCTGAGCTTGGGAATCCCTTTCTCCTTGTTTGACGTCAGAGCGATAACTTTGCACCCGTATTCTTTGACAAGCGGAAAGATGGCCTGCATATGAGGGGGGTCTCCATTGACCGAATTGATCATGGCCTGTCCTTTGTGGTGCTTCAGCGCCGACTCGACGGCTTGGGAACGGCCGGAATCGATGCACAGGGGAAGATCAACTGCTGCCTGAATGACCGGAACCAGCCAGGCAAAATCTTGCGCCTCTTCTTCGGGATACAGCGCCAAACCCGAATTGACATCCAGATAAGTGGCGCCGCATTCGGCCTGTCTGCTCGCCAGATCCTGGATGAAAGCGGCATCCCGTTCTCGAACCGCCTTTGCCACGGCCTTAAGGGTTGTATTGATTTTTTCTCCGATAATTTCCATATGAACTCCATACTCAATACACGCCATACTCATGGTAGGCTTCAAATAGGGCTGCCACATTCTCAATGTGTGTGTCCGCCTGGATATTGTGGGCGGTGCCGAAAATATACCCGCCGCCACGTTTGGCGTTTTCCGCAGCATACTTAACCATCTTCCTGACATCTTCGGGGGTTCCAAGGGGCAACACCTGCTGGATGTCCATACCGCCCTGAAAGGAAAGGTCCTTGCCAAATTTTTGCTTCAATCGTTTAATATCCATATTTGTCGCCTGGGGTTGCAGCGACTGCAGGCAGTCCAGTCCGTTTTCAATGAATTCCGGTATCAATTGATACACGTCTCCGCAGGTGTGATACATCACTTTGAGACCGTATTTATGAGCGATATCACAGTATTTTCTGAACGCGTCTCTGAAATACCTCCGCCACATCTCCACACTGATCAAAGGACCCCGCTGTCCGCCCATGTCATCGCCCATCATGAACATGTCAATCTCGTCACCGCCGGCCTCGAAGACTTTGGGGTTGTATTCGAGAAAATAGTTGACCACGTGATCACGAATACATTCGACAATGTCGGGATTCACGGCCAGGTCAATGAATGTCTGCTGAATTCCCCTAAGATACATCATGGGTTTAAGCTGGGCGGTTCGATCCAGTCGATCGCCCTTGTTGAGGACAAAATATTCCGGATGCCAGTAGGCACACTCCTCTTTCACCTTTGAATAATCCCACCAATCCGGTGTGGGCCATGCCTCATAGGCATTGATTTCTTCCACGCCCGTCATATGTTCCAGGGGAGACCATGCCACTTCCTTAAACGTTCCTTCATGAAAGGTTCCTTTCCCATAGGTGACGATTTTTCTTCTCACCCCCCAAAGATCGGCAACCGTGCCGTCATCAAACTTTTTGAATTCCTGCCCCACATAACTCGGCCCGTAATTGTCCCGGACATCCACACCCAGAAAGGCCAGCAATTCCTCCTCGTTCTCGCATCCCCAGTAGTCCATACAGCGCTTTTTGATTTCCGGCACCATCCAGTTGTCGATGGGGATCCGATCGGGTTCTTCAAAATTGATTGCCTTTAGGGCGCGCTCGCGGGAAGTCATCTTTTCATTTTTTTCCCGAAGCTCATTGATTCGATACCTTCTATCTTTATAGATTTCGTCATCTTTCATTTTTGTTCTCCTTTGCGTCCAGCCGGTTTCAATCCTGTTTTTGTAAAAACTAGGCCAGCAAGCTCCTGGCCAGCTTAACTGCCTGCGGAGCATCCGGCGCGTACCCGTCAGCACCAATCAGATCGCAAAAGGCCTGATCAATGGGTGCACCGCCGACCATTACCTTAATTTTATTGCGGAGTCCCTCGGTTTTAAGCGCCTCCATAATATCTCTCATTGCCAAACGCGTCGGGGTGTAGAGAGAGGAGAGGGCCAGGATTTCGGCCTCATGGTACTGAACTTCTTTCAAAAATTTGGCCGGAGGAACGTCCACCCCCAGATCAATGACATTAAAGCCGCCTCCCGTCAGCATCATGGCGACAATATTTTTCCCAACGTCGTGGACATCCCCTTCAACCGTACCGATGACAACGGTTCCGAGGGTTTTGTGAAGAGTTCCTTGGGTCATCTTGGGGCGCAACACCTCAAGTGATTCCTGGGCTGCTATGGCCGCAACCATCAATTCCGGGACAAACGCCGCAAAGGCCGCAAATTTTTCTCCGATGGCATCCAGCCCTGCGATAATTCCTTCGTGAACAATTTTGTCGGCGCTAATGTTGTCACCCAAAAGTTTTTGGGTTAACGCTCTGGCTTCTTTGCTTTTTCCTTTTTCAACATATTCGCTGAGTTTCTTTAATGTAGACATCTTTACACCTCCTTGTTGAAAGCGGGTTTTGGAATTAAAAAAATAGAAAGGGTCGCTGAAAAGTTCCGTCCGATAACAAGTGTTTTTATTTTTTATGCATCAGGTATGCCAATCTTCATAAATAATGATAACTTACTGATTTTTTATAATGCCTTTAAGATATCTTGATATAGAGGAAATATTACGGCTCCGGTTTGCACAGAGTTTTGATTATGAATGTTTACAAACTGTAAAAAAAACTGACACCTTTTGGCTGGGGACAAATCATGGATACGGACTCCACCTCACATCGGGTTTTATCATGCGGTTACGGACTCCAGGGTGGCAGTTTGACTGATGCCTAAAGTGACAAAAGCGATAAATGCGACGACTTTTTCAGAATTTGTTTTCAAGTTGGCTTTAACAAATTGTGTAAAGTGTAAATTGTCTTAAATGATAGGATATAATGATTTGCTGAAAAACGCAGTCATGCCTGATGTGGAAGCTCTTGGCAAAATCATCATCCCCTTGGTTAATACCGGTTAAAACGAAAAATCAATTGCATAACCCTTTGGAAATTATCACCCTACAAAATAAACGACCCCGCGTGTTTGAACTCCTTGAATGATTACACAACAGAATTTTATGGATTTTTATTTCTAAGCCAGAAGATTATTTAACCGTTAATAGCAAAATCATTTTTGAGCTTTTGATTGAGAATTTGTTACAAAATCCTTGCCAGAAAACCAATAAATCACGGAGACTTAAGATGCCTTGGCTTATTCCTATTAAATATCAAATGGTTAGTCGGTGAAAAATAGTGGGGCAACCGGGTTGCGGCCAGTGTTAGTTTCAAAAAAAAATTGGGGGATAGTGTATAAAATCAGACTCAAGGCTCCAGCAAAAATAGTTAACTAGCTGACCTCAATAAGGTTTTTCCATCTATCCGATAATGGACCCCTTTCTGTTCATATTTCAACCATAAAAAAAATAATATCGCCTAT
>CAZDAB010000204.1:0-5924 GCA_964502855.1 uncultured Desulfobacteraceae bacterium
ATTTTATTTCATGAAACGAAAGATAGCCTCCACCTGAAATTATTCGGTGATTTTGACGGAAATTCTGCACATGAATTGTTTAATGCCATATTAGATCGTGGTCTTGGTTTTTATCAAATCCTTATTGACACCGATGATCTAAATACCATCCATCAATTTGGTAGAGATGTGTTGCAAAAAAAAATTGGCCGGTCCAATAAGCGATTTAGCAAACTCGTTTTTACTGGGAAAAATGAACACGAAATGACGCTTAATTAAGATCATTTGTGATGATTATTGAGGCCAATCAAACCCTAATGTTGCATAAAAACATGGCAACCCATAAGAAAAGTTCACAATAACAAAATATTGCATCTTAACATACCTTGCACAGCCTCTCTAAATCATGAACGTTGCCATCAGGCTCAAATCAAGGTCTACTTTAATTCAAAATCCATTGAGAGTCCCCGATTTTTTTCACATAGATTACCTCAAAAGCGTGAAAAACATATCAAAAAAATGGCATAATAATTGACAAGTATTGTCAAATACTATGGGTGCGCAATTCGCCTTTTTAAGCTAATCAGTTGGAATTTAATCGTTTTCTTGTTTTCTAAAATGGCGTCTTAAGTCTTGTATGATTTTTGCATACTACGATAAGCTCATGCGAAATTTTACATGATAGAAACAAAAAGAAGATGAGAGATATTAAACAAATTCAGATCGTCACGGTATTTTCCCTGCTAATTGGCATAATTGTTCTATTGACTTCAACAGCAATAGCAGGTGAACCGCGAGATGAAATTGAAAAAAGCAAAAGCTATCCAAGTGAAAGGCATTTCAACCTGACCCCCCACGGAAAAGACCCGCTCTTTTTTTTCTGTAAAGAAATGCTGCAAGCCGGAAAATCAATATCCATCGATGAATATGACGAGTCAACAGCTCGATATTTGACAAACAAAAGATCACCTGTGACAGACCTGACTGTACTTGAACCGTGTATCGGGTGTGTTAATGATCCCGCTGATAATTCCTTGTCGACATTTGGGCCGGGTAACATTCCATATGTATATAACGCCACGCCAGAGGGATTTGTAACATTTGACTCCGCAACATCAGAAGAAAAAGAAACGGTTAAGGCGGCTAACATAACACATTTATTTAAATGGTTAGGTCGGTTTTGCGAAGCAACCATTGTTGATACAAATGAGGATGGAGAAATTGTGGGCTATGGTTTTGCATTCGTTATAAAATTTTAATGGATATTTGCGAGTTACCTTTGAAACGCTCAACTCAAAGCTTTTGTTTTCTGCTATGATTTTTAAAATAATATTTTAAAATCATTTTGATATCGTTTTTCAATAGGGGAAAATCCTTTTTTCAGGGGTTTCTCTTTTTATTTTTATGATATATATTATAGGGAAAAATTGGCTTGACATTATGTGAGGGATTGAACCGGCCAATTTTCTTCTTATTTTAAAAAAATAAGTCAGAACTTATTAAACTGCCACCGGAGTTGAATTATGAAATTTGTTTCGGTACCCGGATTAAAGGGGAAAGTTTATTCTCCTGAAAAACAAGAGGAAAGCTTGAAAAAGCATCCGTGCAAAGACTGCTATTTTTGCCAATTGTGCAGTGACGATAGGTGCACAGTCTGTCTTCGCCCAAAAACCTCCAACTGCCAAAAATCTTACGAGAAATAAACGATTTTAACCCAGATGGAATCGTAATAAGATTTAGGTTTAGAGAAGCCTCCGGCCGGACCCTGATCTTTATGCCCCGTTCTGTTCTTTAATCAATGCTATTTCCACCCGACGGTTCGCCTGCCGGTTTTTCAGTGAGGTGTTTTCAAACAGCGGGCGATACTCTGAAAATCCTTGGATTGACACTCGGTGGGGAGAAACGCCGTTGTCAACTAAAAATTTGGCCACGTTGATCGCACGGGCTGAGGACAGCTCAAGGTTAGAGGGATATTTTTCTGTATTAATGGGGGTATTATCCGTGTGGCCTGAGACGACAACCTGGTATCCGGGTTTTGAAGAGATGAAGTTAGCGATCCGGGTAAAGATAGTTTTATAGGATTCCAACAACTTGGCTTTACCTACATTAAAAGTAATGCGTTCGCCCAGAACAAAGACAAGGCGATGCTGATTACTTCGAATGGAAAATACATCTTTATCCACTTCCTCCACCGTGTTAAGAATTTCCTTTTGGAGTTGTTGTATTGTCTTGTCTAACTCTTGGCCTTGGCTATGTACAGGCAGATCGGGCGGTTGGGCAAGGTCGGTTTGAGCAATGGGTTTCATCTCTGTCGTTTGCGGAGAGGTCGGCGAAGTTTCGATCTGAACCGTGGATGTGGATCCGTCTTCCGGAGGATTGTTCGAAGCAGATAATGATCCTTTGACATATGGCGAATATAGAAAGATGATAAATATCAAAAGAAGCGTCATAAGGTCTACCATAGTCCAAAGCGGTGCTTCCCCCCCAATGGTTTTCTGGGCGACCATTTTTTTTTGTAGCTGGATTCTCTTTCGCTCGGATAATTCAAGACGATCCTTGAGTTCTTTCCGGTCAAGCTTAAGCATTTTGTTTTCTCGCCATCAGTTTTTGCAGGGGAATAAGAGAAACCGGTTGTCCCTTGCGAGCCGGATATTCCATTACATCCTCATGCACGCCGTGATAATTCCGTATATAAGATTGCAAGCGGTATGCAACAGCCCTGGAATTTTTACCTCTGGAAATATCTAATACTCCCTCCAAGATAATATAAAGTAGTATTGATTCGGCCCTGATGTGTTCAGAAAGTTTCTTAGACAAAGGGAGAAAGACAAAGTTGGCGAATAATAAACCATAGAGGGTCGTAAGCAGGGCAATGGCCATTCCTCTGCCCATTTCCAAAGGAGTTCCTATATTGCTCAACACATCGATAAGCCCCATGATTGTACCGACAAAACCAATGGCGGGAGCAAGTTTTTGGAAGGTGTCCAGAATATTGATCAACGATTCCTTGCGAGAAAAATAGAGTTCATATTCTTTTTCCATGATTTTGTGAATTTCATATGGATCATATCCATCCACGACCAACTCAATACCTTTACGCAAAAAAAGATTTTCTATATTATCCGACTCTTTCTCCAGTAAAAAATTACCGTAAAGTCTTTTTATGCGGGATAGCCTTACAATTTGTTCTATAAAATTCTGGTAGTCTGTTTCCGGAAACCGAAAGATGGCATACAGGGTCTTGAACAGATCCCTGTGGACTTTATGGGGAAAAGATAGAAAACCGATTACAAATGTCCCTCCGAATACGAGAAGACCACTTTTGAAATTCAATATTATAGATGTCTCACCGATGATCGTTACTGCAAAACACAAAAATAAGATTATCCCTGCCGTCAGTATCATTTTTTGAATCATAAACCCTACCCTTTGGATGCTATCATGAATTTCTTATGAAACATTTATCTAAACATGATGGTCCTTGGCGGACCCATACAAGTATATGCAGATTATATGCCATACACGTTTTGCCGAAATGTTTTTAAATAAACGCCGAGAAGATCCTTTAATTTAAGTAGGTTGACAACTGATGTGAAGAATTTTAATAGGAGAAAAACGCTTTGTTATGTGGGCAAAATTTTCCTTGCAAACATAATGAGATGAAAATTTCGCCGAGTTATGACCTGAATTTTGCACGAGCCGGAGGCTTTCATATGCAAGGCATTTAAGGGCGAAGTCATAGTGAACTATTACGAGCCCTTAATAACGCAGCAGATGGAAGCCTCCGGCTTGCCCTTTGGGTGAAAATTAATGAATAAAAAAGATCATCATCCGACCTGCCCGCTCGTGCCTCGCAGTGGCAGGCGGGTTTACCATTTGGGTAAAACGTATCATTACATGATGTTGTATAAAACCGCTTCAAATAAGCAGCCTTAAGATTCTCATTAATTTTCATGCAAGATTCAGGTATGAGTTCTTGGCCTCCGGGTCATGGATCTCAAGCATGCGGGTAAGCATTTTGGGGGGAGTTTACGATCCGGCCCGTATTAATCTCAAGTCACCCTTTAGAAGACAGGAAGAGTAACCGATCCTATTTTTCACCTTCAAGACGTCTCAAAGTTTCATCATATTCAGGGAACCCAACCACAGCCTGCAACTCGGTAAAATCGAGTATCCGTTCCGGTTGTTTCCCTTTACATATATCATGCAAGGCCTCACGCATGGCATAAACCGCCGAAGACAAAAGCGTTAACGGATACGCAGCAATTTTGTACCCAATCTCCTTAAGTGACTCAGGCGGCAATACAGGCGTTTTCCCGTATTCAACCATATTTGCCATTTGGCAGCCTCCAACTTCAAAGCAAATTCTATGCATTTCTTGTTCTGAAACAGGGGACTCAATAAAAATAATATCAGCTCCTGTCTCGACAAAGAGTTTTGCTCTTTCAATCGCTTCGGAAATTCCGTGCGTATCCCGTGCATCAGTGCGGGCAACGACCACAACATCTTCTCCTCGATCACGCGCTTCATCCCGCGCCTCGATCACGGCATGCAGTCGCATGAGCGCTTCTTCTCGATCAACCACTTCTTTGCCTATGGTGTGGCCACAGCGTTTTGGGCTGCGCTGGTCCTCAATCATAATACCGGCAAATCCGGCCCGGATATACCCGTGAACGGTACGCTTGACATTTACCGTATTACCGTAGCCGGTATCCCCGTCTCCAATCACCGGGATATCAACCGAAGAGCAAATATTACGACCTTGATCCAACATTTCGGCATAGGAGATAAGCCCCGTATCCGGCAATCCCAGGCGTGCGGCTGAAACCGCAAAACCGCTCATAAAGGTCAGAGAATAACCGCACTGCTGAATCAGCTTTGCGCTAATGCCGTCATAACAGCAAGGCATAATTATAAATTCGGGGACTTCTAACAATTGCCTGAGTCTGGCCGCTCCGTGTAATCGACCGGTCAATGGTTAAACCTCCTTTTTACTGTCTGATCCATCAATCCTTGATACAAGAAACGCCATCACCAATATATATTCCGGATCAGCAATCACTCATTACACCAATTTGCCTTTCAATACAACAAAATACAAATATCTTGAGCCAGTTTCAAAATGTTCAATTTTGTCCAAGGTCAAGGAAGGCGAAAATTTTAACCACAGGAATACCTGGAGTATTTTGAGGATTAAAATTTGAGCCTGACGCAGAGATTGGGCAAAAAGGGACGTTTTGAAACTGGCTCTCTTAAATAAATTATACGGTTATATCGGAACGGAAAGATAGGACACGTAAGCTAAAGATTCTCATTAATTTTCATGCAAGATTCAGGAAATAATCTTATATAGACCCGATAAAGGCTATCTTTTTTATCCCGGGATGCTTTCATGATTGTCTTTTCTTTGCATGGACCCCAAATGTGAAAATATTTACATAGATTTTATGAAGTTTTTCCCACAATCTCAAAGGGTTTGCCCTAAATTAACCCTGTTTTACTTGCCATATATTTTGCGTAACTATTTAATATCTATATTATTATTATTCAACTAATTGATTTTGCATGATCTTTGCATATAATAACTAAAAAAATCGAGGATCAGGCCTGATCTCTTTATATTCGGCGTATTTCCCTCTCAAAGACACACTTAGTATAAGTACCATTAGCAACCGAATCTACAACTTTTAAAGTGCCGGATATTGATGGGTTTTTCAATGATAGAAGGTAAATGCAAAACCAGAAGCTTGCCATGGAAAAAGAAAGAACTTTTCAGAGTGCTGGATGAGAAAAAGGGAAAACCATGCATTACCTTAGCCATTTAAGCCCAATAGCCTCGGAGCTAAAGGATAAAATTAAGAAAAACCAAAAAGAAGCCAGAAGGAACAAAATAATAAAAATACTGGGAACATTTATAATCGCTTTTATTATTTCCATTTGCGGCT